>JAGQUY010000618.1 GCA_020438245.1 Bacteroidota bacterium | reverse complement strand
TGCAACTGCCGATAACGTTGCGCTGGTTGCTCTCAAGGCCTTGGAATCTGAATCAGCCCTTGCTATTGAAGGGTGGTCCAACCGCATCATGACTCATGCACAACGCTTTTTTCCACGACGTGCCGCCCTGTGGCTTGCCTACAAAATATTCAAACCCAAATCACCAAAATAAGGAGATTCCATGAAACGATTGCTCATTTGCCTTTTTGTCGCAACGCTTGTCCTGTCCTGCGGAAAAGGAAAGGATACCCCTAAAAAAGAGATGACTGCCATCAAGATCACTCCGGTCGAAAGAACGGAAGAAATGGAAAAGCCCCAAATAAAGATCGTCTCACCCAAGGCGGATGAGGTATTGAAAACTTCCAAGTTGGCGGTTCAGCTTACCGTAGAAGGATATGATCTTGGTAAGGTGACCGACAACCCACGTGCCAAAGAAATTGCAAATTCCGGCAAAGGTCAGCATGTGCATGTAATTGTTGACAATAAGCCGTACGAAGCATGTTATGAAGTAGGTAAACCTTTCGAACTGCCCGGTGAGCTTGAACCAGGTGCGCACACGTTGAGAGTATTTCCCAGCCGATCGTATCACGAAAGCCTCAAAGGTGGCGGTTGGGACGCCGTTAACTTCTACGTGGAGAAGAAAGAGGGTACCCCCGCTGATCTAACACAACCAACGCTGACGTACAGCCGTCCAAAAGGAACCTATAAAGGAGACGATACGAAGTCCATTATGGTTGATTTTTGGCTGAGCAACTGCACCCTGAGCGAGGACGGCTTTAAAGTGCGATTGACAATCGACGGGGCCAATGAGACGCTATTGACGGACTGGAAACCTTATTTTGTTTCCGGTCTGACGATGGGAAAACATACGTTTGAACTTGAGTTAATTGATAAGGACGGTCAGGCAGTTGCAGGACCCTTCAATAAGACGGCACGGGAAGTCTCGCTGGAACCATAACAAGAATTCAAGGGGAGACGGGTATGGACCCGTCTCCCTTATTTCCGAACGCCAAACCGGAAGGGCACAATGAAACAAGAAAAACTGTCCTCGGACGAAATAGCCCGGCAGCTTCAGACCCTCCCGGAGTGGAAACTGGACGAAGGTTGCCTTTTCAGAAAGTTAACGTTTCCGGATTTTAATCAAGCCTTTGCTTTCATGACCAAGGTTGCTTTGATTGCTGAATCGATAAATCATCACCCGGATTGGCAAAACGTTTACAATACGGTTTCAATCCATCTCTCGACCCACGACGCGGGCGGCATAACGGCACTCGATTTTGAGATGGCTTCCCGTATCAGTCAGGCAGCGGGCAAAACCCCTTGAAAAGTCGATCGTCTTTGCGTATTCTGACGTATTCACTCTCCTGTATGACCACGAACCTATACCGAGAGGACTACGTATGTCGGTAACGGCCTCAACCGAAGAGCGCAGAAAAAATCACGAATTACGGGCTATTGTCCACTTTTTCGCCAAATCTGCCTTGGACAGCAACCAGTCTGCCTGGAGCTGTATTCAGGATATTTATACGTCAATTGACGTAATCCTAAGACAAAGCTCCGACCTATCCGTTTCTCAAGAATTGCTTGACGCGTTTGAAACCAATCGAAAAGTCATTGAGGAAATTTACAAACCCAACGCACTGCCTGAGACAAGACACCTCGCAGGGCCCCTCAGCGATTATTTCACCAAGTTTCTCGCCATGGTAAATATTGGCCAAAAACGAAGGGAACCGGAATTACCTTCGGAAGATATTGAAACACTTCAGCAGCGAATAGACGAATTCCTTCGAAGTTATGTAATCAATTGGATCAAGGATGATCGGGTAACCTTTTTGTTGCTGATCACCATCATTCACCGGCGAATTCAACATCTTACCACGCCAGCGCTGAAGGATGCGATTGCAGGTTTGATCGAGATATTTCGCTCACGGGAAGCGGGTTACGACCGGGCACTGGCCCTTTTGATTTACAACTTGTGTCACTCCTCTGTTGAAGCCATCAACGAGGCCGACTTGTTCCACGCAAGTCAATATTGTGAACGGGCGGTAGAGTTGTTCAAGATGCTTTCTCCAGATTCGAAAGTCAAAGAATCCCTCAGAGCC
>JAGQUY010000617.1 GCA_020438245.1 Bacteroidota bacterium | reverse complement strand
CTTCGCATAGATCCCCTTCCTGAATAGATCTAATTTCTCGTTCAGCCAAGATCGAAAGCGATTGGGTTGATTTCTGGAAAGGGCTTTGGAGTGCGCCAGGTGAGACGGCAGCATGAAACCAGCCTCCACCAGGGAAAGAGCCAGACAAGCTACGACGACCGCCGCCATTTGCCAAAACGCCTCCCCGAGTCGGCCATCCAAAAAGAAAAAAGGCAGAAACATTACGATGGTCGTGGAAACAGACGCAAAGACCGAAACAATAACCTCCTGTGTTCCGTCCACCGCGGCGGCAAAATGGCTCTTGCCGCTCTCATAGTGCGTAAAGATATTCTCGGAAACAACCACACCGTCGTCAACCAGGATACCCACGACCAAAATCATCCCGAAAAGGGAAATGACATTTATTGTTACACCGGAAAGGTAAGCAATTACAAACATGCCCATAAATGCGACAGGGATGCTAAACGCTACCCACAGGGAAAGGCGCGTATTTAGAAAAATGGTCAGCGCCAGAACCACCAAAAAGAGTCCCATCCGTCCGTTTCGGAGCAGAAGATCAATACGCTGTTGAATCACCGTCGAACGATCGTTGCTGACGACAAGTTTCAACACCTTGTTTTTTTCATTGAATTTGCCGGCGTACTCTTTCACATAATCGGCAATGGTAATCAAGTCCTCCTCAGGAGTTTTGTTTACCGTAATGGATATCGCAAGTTCACCGTTATAGATACTCTTGTTGGGTATCTCTGCAAACTGCTCACGAACGGAACCAATATCCCGGACGCGGATGAACCCTCCGCCGGTTTGATTTCTGACAATGATATTTCCCAGCGAAAGCGGATCATACCGCTTGTTCCGGGACCGGATAATCACTTCTTCCGATGCCGATTTCAGCGAACCCGCCGACAAATCGAGGTTGTTCCTTCGTATAGCAGCCGCTATTTCATCCATGGTAAGTCCGTATCGTCGAAGTGAATTCTCCGATACTTCAACAACGAATTCATAGTCGGGCAGACCCGAAACGGTCACCTGGGAGACAACCCCGGAAGCCAGAAGCTCGTCTTCAATGAATTGTGCATTCCGTTTCAACGTCAAGAGGTCGACAGCGCCTTTCAACAGAAGTACGATGACGCGCTCCAACGACTTAATTCTGAAAACCGTCGGTTTTTCCGCAGCAACAGGAAAGGAGTTGATTCGATCGACAGCATTCTTGACTTCACTGAGAAGCTGATCGGGATCGTACCCCTTTAGGCCCTCGACAGTAATCGACGCGAAGTTTTCTGATGAAACGCTGGTGGTTTGCTCAATGCCTTGAATTCCGCGCAAGGACTGTTCGATCTTCAGAACAATGCCCTCTTCCATTTCCTGAGGCGATGCGCCGGGATACGCCACGTTGATCCCCACATTTCTCGCCGGGAACTCGGGAAAAAAATTCACGTTCATATCGGAAAGACAGAGCGCTCCCAGGCCGACCAATAACAGGATCAGCATGTGTCCCCAGATCGGGTACTTTACTGAAAACTCCAGAATTCCCCTCACGGCTGGCTCAACCGTACAGGCATATTCTCCGTCGCATTGGCCAGGGGTTCGATCACGACCGGAAGGCCTTCAGGGAGGCCGGAGAAGTGAAAAGTCTCGGAGTTGAGTTTATGAATAGTAACGGCTTCCAGTTGCAATTTGCCGTCACTGATCACGTAGACAAAGTTGTTCTTTACAAGCGCACGTCGTGGTATTTCCATCGTCTTTTGAATCTGGCGGCCGGAAAATTCAGCCTGCAAGTACGCACCTTCCATCAATTTTCTGAATGATGAATTGGCGGCAATCTCAACGTAAACGATGACGGACTGGGTCGCTTGATCAACCCAATCCGCAATTCTTGCGACAGATCCGCTCCACTTGGCCTCCCCGGTCTGATCAGCAAGGCTTACCGACGAGCCAACGCTGATCCACCGGACTTCCGACGCCGCAATGGCAATCTCGGCCTCCATCCGGTCCGTGCGTATGATTCGTCCGATCGCTGCTCCAGAGTTGACAATGCTGCCCTCGTGAACTTTCAATTCCGCAATGCTTCCGGAGTACGGTGCAACAAAGCGATACCGCGTGAGACGGTACTCCATACCTTTTATAGTGTAATATTGACTGAGAATCTTTTTATTGCTCAGGAAAGTTTTTTCTTTGGCGCTTTTTGGATCCGGTAAAGGCGGAAGCGGTTTCTTGACATCCATGGCGGCAAAATAGCCTTCCCAAGCGTCAAACGATTCCGAATACTCAAATCG
>JAGQUY010000616.1 GCA_020438245.1 Bacteroidota bacterium | reverse complement strand
AACTGGGTTGTTACCTTGGCCATATTCTTTTGGACCGGAGGTGTCCATTGGTTCATCGAGGTCCCCATGGATTGCGCGGTATCCACTGCAGATTTCAGCAGCGATTCGACCGGGATAACGATGGAAGGCAGTGCCAAGTGTGGACACATAACACTGCACGCTCCGCATCCCGTGCATTTGGACGCCGTAAAATTGGGTATTGATTGACGATGGCTTCCGGCATCAATAAAATTGGACGTTGCCGCTGGAGCGATTGGGAGACTCTGAAAAGGATCGGCAAGTATTTCCGCGCTGCGTCCGGTGGAAGCGAAATAACCCACACGGTCATAGAATTGGGAAATGCGGGTGTACGCCGGACCCTTGTCGGTTGTTTTTCTCAATACCATGGGAATCTCGGCAGGAGGCAGTTCAATACTTGTCAAATCTGATTCTGTTTCAACCCGCTCCAGCCCCGATAATCCTTGGAATATGCCCGCTTTCTGATCGTCGGATAAAGATCGGCCGGCAAGGTCCTTGTTGAACTTGTCCAGGCCATCAATTTCTTTTTGGACATCCTTTTTATCAGAATGCATTTCTGACAGAATTGCCACACCCGATCCGAAAAGGACGCTCAGCGCATCGATATGCGCGGCCAGCGGCAGTCGATAGAGCTTCAACTTTTTTCGGCTGATGACCGATGCAATGGCCGCCTTTAGCTGTATCTCTGTTGCTCCCACTACCTGAACAAATACGACTCGTGCTCCGTCTTTCAGGAAGTCAAGAGTTGCAACACGGTTCAATGACGATACGTTGGTGAACAGAACGTCGACATCATATTCCTTTTCAGCGACGATCGGATCCTGCAGGCGTCGCAGGTTGATTTGATAGCCGCCCTCGCCGGGAACATGGGTTAATACTCTGGCATTCAGCCGCTTGGCAGCAAAGCCGGCCATCGATTCGATGAATTCTGATATCCAGCTTTCACTGTTATCCATGCACCAGCGAATAGCCATCGTTTCATTCAGAGTGCTGCCGGATATTTTGTCCGTCTTTAGAGAAACTTCTTCAACCTGCGGGTAATCCCGCTTGATGTATTGAAGAAGAATTTGCTGTTTTGGGTAAGAGGAAGTGTGTCGATGAAACTCAATATCGACATAGAAGGACCGGCGGCCTTCATAGACCATGTTATTGAATACAGAGATGATGTCAGATACCGTAGGGGCGCTGCTTTCCACGCCATGATGACCCGAATACAGAATGGGTTTTTGTCGTTCGGTCATGGCCGGATAGTCTGAAAACGGAATGTTCTTTTTCTTGCCGGCATTTTGCCCCGCTTTGTCAAGAACCGCCAATACCTCCTTGAACAAAGGAGCTTGCCTGAAATCCCGCCCCGAAAGTCTTTCCAGTGTTGTTATAGCGGTTCTGTTTTTTATAAGTTGCCCCAGATCGGGCCCTGGAAACGGCCGGCCCAGATTCAAATGAAGTACTCCCGCTTTCACTTTGTTGGATCTTAACCAGTCCACACCCTCTGCTGCCCGTCGAAAAAAAGCCCCCTGACCCAATATCAAATACTCCGCATCCTCTGCTTTGTACTCGGCAAAGGTCTTTATCGAGCGGCCGGTCAGCGTTGAAAACTGGGCCATGGCCGACCGAATGATCTCCGGGAAGTGGGGTTCTACAAATTGTTGATAGGCGGCCTTTTCAAGCGTCGCATCCGATGCTGTTTTTTCCAACCCCTGCGCAACAGGAAAATCGAAATGAAACCAGTTTGGAATTCGTCGTCTGGTCTTGCCAAAAATCAGTTTTTGTGAAGGTATCGGAGACGTAATGAAATCATCGGTCGTTCCAAGCAGATCCTTTAAGGTTCCCGCGTTGGGAATGGTTACTTGTTCTGCACACGTCCACGTATTGTCCACGGCGACAATAACCGGAACCAAGGCCAACTCCGAAACGTTGTGAGCAAGAATCGTAAGGTCAATGGCATCCTGGACGGACGATGCAAAAAGCTGGATACATCCGGATGCTGCTGCAGCATGAT
>JAGQUY010000615.1 GCA_020438245.1 Bacteroidota bacterium | reverse complement strand
ACCCTTGGTCACTTGCCGGGCCATGTTCTTTTCAATTGTTTGACGCGCCTTGTCTAGGGAGGGAGTCACCACATCAATAAGTTGAACATTGAATCCGAATTGGGCAAAAACATGAGCAATTCCGTTTCCCATCGTGCCGGCCCCAATTACCGCTATCGATTGTATGGACATGATTTTTCTCCTGGTATATAAAATGATGATGATAATGTATCTTTTATCGGGATGATTGACAAGAGCTTTGGAGAAACAAAAAGGCTGCTCGCCAACGCGAACAGCCTTCTTCCAAAGCAAAATCACAAAGATTTCTTATGCATCCAATGGAGCAAACCTGCCAAGAACATTATCTACCGCATCGTTCAATTCGGAAAGGTCGGATGATTTGACCACATAAGCTTCTGCGGCCCAACTGATAAAGTCATTCTTGTAATGGGAATACGCCGAATTGATAATGACAGGTATGCCGGAACGTTGATCTAGCATTTTTTTCATCATTTCCAAGCCATCTCCTGCCGCCATCTGGATGTCAAGTATAATCAAATCAGGTCTTTCGGTATCCAGATTGTTGAATGCTTCCCGTCCATTGTGAAAGCAGGTCACATGATGACCCTTTCTTTCCAAGTTTGTCCGGTATAGCAAGGTTAGACTGGGTTCATCTTCGACGACAAAAATACGGGCCATAACGTTCCTTCCTATTAGTTGAACGCCATGAAACCCGATAAAGTTCCCCATTTGGATACTTTATTGCTCGAACGCTCACTTTTTCTTCGCGCGTTCCGTTCCCGGTCACTCAGCAGAGCTCTTGAACTCGTTGACCAGTGCCTGGATACTGGCTTTTGCGTCGCCAAACAACATGCGCGTGTTGTTTTTGAAGAAAAGCGGGTTATCAACGCCCGCAAAACCCGGATTCATCGATCGCTTCATCACAATAACCGTTCTGCTCCGATCGACCTCGATGATCGGCATACCGTACAAGGGACTTGATTTGTCTTCCTTTGCAGCCGGATTGACCACATCGTTTGCACCGACAACAATGGAAACATCGACGCTGTCCATGATAGGATTCACCGCATCCATTTCCTGCAAATGCTCATACGATACATTTGCTTCGGCCAGAAGCACATTCATATGGCCTGGCATGCGTCCTGCCACTGGATGAATGGCAAATCTGACTTCGGTACCGTTCTTTTCCATCAGCTCTGCCAGTTCCCGAACCGTGTGCTGTGCCTGCGAAACTGCCAGACCGTATCCGGGCACAAAAACGACAGAAGACGCAGCCTCCAACAACAAATATGCATCAGAAGCAGTGACGGGTTTGACCTCACCCTGAACGATGCCGCTACCGGCTGTTACAGTTGCTCCAAAGCCGCCAAAAAGCACATTGGCGATACTGCGATTCATGGCCTTGCACATGATAATTGTCAAGATAATACCGCTGGCTCCGACAAGCGCGCCAGCGACAATCAAAAGATTGTTAACAACGACAAATCCGGATGCACAGGCGGCCATACCGGAGTAGGAATTCAACAAACAAATAACCACCGGCATATCCGCGCCGCCGA
>JAGQUY010000614.1 GCA_020438245.1 Bacteroidota bacterium | reverse complement strand
AGCGTCTGCTCGCGCTCATCGTGTCCGCCGCCGAGACCGGCCCCGCGGGACCGTCCGACAGCGTCAATTTCGTCAATAAAGATGATACAGGGGTGCGACTTTTTGGCCTGATCAAACAGATCTCGGACACGGGCAGCGCCGACACCAACAAACATTTCGACGAAGTCGGCTCCACTTATCGAGAAAAATGGCACCCCGGCTTCTCCTGCAACGGCCCTAGCCAACAAGGTCTTGCCGGTACCCGGAGGACCGAGAAGAAGGGCCCCTTTGGGGATTCTGCCGCCGAGCCGGGTGAACTTATCCGGGTCTTTCAAGAAATCTACAATCTCTGATAGCTCCTGTTTGGCCTCATCACAACCTGCCACGTCGGCGAAAGTCACTTTTGGGTCTTTTTCCGAAGACATCCTCGCGCGACTCTTGCCGAATGAAAAAATGCTCTTAGTACCGGGACCACCTTGCATTCTGCGCAAAATGAATATGAAAATGCCGATTGCAATAACCCAAGGGAGCATTTGAATAAAAATGGTGGAAAAGTCGGTTCCCCGTTTGCTGAATTCGACATTGATTGAACGTGATTTCCAATCTTCCAGCATCTTACTGTCCACAAAAGGCAGGTTGATTTTGAACTTGTCGAATCGGACCGATTGTCCTTCGACCGGCAGAGTTACCGACTCACGAAGCGTTCCTTTGAGTTCGTTTTCAGTTACATGGATGGCAACCACTTTGTCCTGTTCGAGCAGATCTTGATACGTGGAAAAGGATATCTCCGTGTATTTCTCTCCTGTAGTTGAAAAAATCTGATAAATAAAGAAAAAAGCCGCAAAGATGGCGAGCCATAGAAAAAAAGTCGCAAGAACGTTTTTGTAGTTTGGGCCATCGTCCTGCGGACGAGGTCTCTTTGGGGAATTTTTGTTATCGCTCATGGAGCAGATTCTCCTTAGTCATACGTCACATAAATGTCTTTGAGATGCCGGAATCGCTGCGCGAAATCAAGTCCGTATCCGACAACGAATTCGTTTCCAATATCGAAGCCTACGTGCTCAATAGGGAAGTCCACAACAGCTTTTTCTTTCTTGAGCAGCAAGGTTACAAAACTCATGGAAGCTGGTTTTTTCTCCATGAGATGATTTCTAATAAAAGTTACGGACAAGCCGGAGTCGATGATGTCTTCTACCACGATGACGTGGCGATCGGTGAGTTGCGCACTGACATCTTTGTCGAGACGGACGGTTCCCGCCGAATGCATCGCATTTCCGTAGCTGCCTATTTTCAGAAAATCAATTTCACACTCGACACTCATTTCGCGTACAAGGTCTGCCACAAAGAGAAAAGAGCCGTTCAGAATTCCCACGAAAATGGGGTTTTTCCCGGCATATTTTTGACTCAGCTCTTTGCCGAGACGCTGAACGGCCTTCCGAATCTCCTGTTCGGAAATCATGACCGAAAAAGTATGAGTCTCCGTCTTAAACTGATTGTCCGGCATATGTGCATTTCAATCTTAAAATGTTTCTGGATTTGGATGTCAGGCGATATCTATGATCAATCCGGTACCCGCAAATCCACACAATCCGTTCGGTTCCGGAGCATACTTCCACGAGAAAGGGAATTTCTGTTTTCTTATGACGAGGCACCTTGTTATCAACGAAAAAATCGCTGACGGCTTTTTGTTTTTGCATGCCGAGCGGTTGAAAGCGGTCGCCGGCTTGCCAATACCGCAGAGCAAGAGGACCTCGGAGGACATCGAAGTCAATGTGCTCCGTGTCCGGGCTCTTTCCGATCTTTTTCATCAAAGCCCCGGTATTTTTCAGTTTACGAGTTGACAGTTGGATGCCTCTGAAGCGGTGTTCCTTATTGATAATCACTTCATATCTTTCAGATTCGATTCGGCGGCTGTTGCGAATGAAAAGTAGCCGCTCCCGATCCCGTTGGCAGGTTATTTCGCCTAACGACGCAAATGATCCCGTCTGAGAATTGGCGAGCTTTACTATCAGATTGTAGGAATTCGAATCCAGTCGTGTGATTTGTGAGTGAGGCGCCAACGTGCCCAAAATACGATGAACAATAAGAAACTTATGGACGTGAAGGTATTTGTTAAACCCTTTAAGATCAAGCACAATTTTGCTTCCTGACGGATGGCATAGTTTGCGAAAGGCAACGTCAGCCTGTTTTTCAATGGTCGGCATCAGGTCGTCGGCAAGGAGCGCCAATTGATGGAGATGCTTTTCGGCCTGCGGGTCGACTATTGTGCGAATGAGCGGTAACAGCCTGTTTCTTATTCGATTGCGGAGGAAATTTGAGTCTGAGTTGGAAGCGTCAGTGACGTATTTGATCTTTCGATGTTTCGCATAAACTTGAAGCGATTTTTTATCAAATTCCAAGAGGGGTCTAACCAGCATCCCTTGTGTCCTGCGAATGCCACGTAAACCCTGCAATCCGGTGCCTTTGAGGATCCGCATCAAGACCGTTTCCGCTTGATCGTTGAGGTGGTGTGCGGTACAGACCTTAGAGTATCCGCCGGATTTCCCCGCCTCACGCAAGAAACGGTACCGGAGTTGTCGAGCGGCCTCTTCGATGGAAAGATGTTCGCGGCGGGCAAAGCTTTTGACGTCAACCCTTTCAAAGAAAAAGGGCAGGCCTTGCTTGCGCGCAAAGGACCGGACGAATTGTTCTTCAAGGTCTGAGGCTTTTCTTAATCCATGATGAACGTGGGCAATTGCGAATTCAAGTTTCAGTTCGGCCTGAGTATTCAGAAAAAGACCAGCCATGACCATGGAATCAAGGCCACCGGAAACAGCGAGCAAAACCTTTTCGCCCTGCTTGAACCATTCATAGGTCCGGCAAAGTTGCACAAATGTCGTTTCCAGTTTATGCTTTCTTACAGGTTTCAAGGCAGTCTGAA
>JAGQUY010000613.1 GCA_020438245.1 Bacteroidota bacterium | reverse complement strand
AATGATCTATCGAGGCGGTCAAACGGCTATTCCAGGTTGACGAGTGGATGTAGGATACTCCTATGCCGAATGAAATGCGTTTTTGGACCTGCCCGGAAGGAAACGGGAGTTTGACAAAAGTAGAGTCAACAAACGTGTTGGATGCCAGAGAGCGCTCCCCAGATCTACCAAAGGAGATGTCCGCGGAGAAAACAAATGCCGGCAAAGGGAAGTAACGATGCTGCAGAAGCCACGCGTCATAGTCATTGGCACCTGCTCCAATTCCACGCGAATTTTGCGTGTAGCTCTGCCAAGGTCTGGTGGTCTTGACATTATATGTATAGCTTCCAACTCTTTCGTACCGTAATTCAGTCACTGACCCCGGCATCAGGAGATCCGCACCCTGCAAACCGAAGATAAAGCCAAGCCTGTCATTAGAAGTCTTTCTATTTGGGGCCGGATCGTTGGCGCCGTCCAGAATAAAATCATCAACCAGAATTTGTGATTTGAAAGCAAATCTTCCAAAAGGAACGTAGGCGTCGAAAGCGAGTAGCTCATTGGCTTCTTTCTTATCGTTCAGTTGAATGCTGAGAAAAACCGTAAATGGGTTCAAATAGGACAAGTCGGTTTGTTGATTTGGCCCCCCGTACAGAACAGATTCTGTAAAGCCAAGTTGAATATTGTGCGGTAATCTCACATCCAGCCGATGCGCAGCCAGGTATCGGTGTATGCCATTTTGGTCAGACAGTTGGGCGTGAAAGGCCCGTAAAGCAAAGTAACGGGTTTGAAACGCGAATCCGATTTGATCGTACGTGTATGGATTCGATGAGACAATCAAACTTCGATCTGGAAACGGCGACCATATGTTTGCTACACGTCCGATATAGAAGGATCCGGCGCCCCATTGAAGTAGACCGTAGCCATCCTCAACCCGAGCACCGACTAAATTGCTTCGCCGACCAGTATACGTCGGGTCGTCAATCAAATCATTGTCAATTCTACCTCGTAAACTGCCAGCAAAATAGGGTGAGGAGAGCGTTATTTCAGGTTCAAATGCAATGTCGCCATCATAAGTTTTGTTTTGAAGAGCAGCACCCGTCGAGCCATTGGCGCGAAGAATCACGTTGTTGTCCGCTTGATTATTGGAGTGTGATGACAGTTCTTCATTCAAGAGATGAATCCAATGACGTTCTGTATTGGAAAGCGTGTTTTCGTCGATTCTTGCCAAAGCGCTTGTGATATCACTTCTTCGGTACGGACGTACCGAGTAGTATAATTCAGGCAGGTGACCACGAATCTGCAGCATTTCAATATAGGAGTACGCCCAATGATCAATTGGCAAGTAGGGCGAAGCATGTTGGGCCAGCAAACTGCCGGCACAAAAAAACACGCCCACGAAAAGGCTTTTCATAGTTCAGCCTTAGTTGAAGCCGTGGTATCCCGAAGACCAGGTTTGGACGTCAGAACCCTTGCATAAGAAAGAAATCGGACAAAGAAGAAGCTGAAAAGCGCAACAAACAAGAGTACGCCCATAATGAAATGATTGGACTTATTGAACGCAGCAAACAAGAAAGCCATCGATGCAAAGAAAAGACAAATGATATATAAAACAATGACCGTTTTTTGATGACTGTAGCCATATGCAATGAGTACATGATGGATATGCTCCCGGTCGGCAGAAAAGATATTCTTCTTGGCTTTAGCCCGTCGAATAATGGCTAAGGCGGTGTCCAGTACAGGATATCCCAGAGCGATAAACGGGATAACAATGGCAAAACTAACTGCGGATTTTTGAGAACTGATCAATCCGAGGGCGGCAAGAACGAGCCCGAGAAACAAACTTCCGGAATCACCCATAAAAATCTTTGCAGGGTAAAAGTTGTGCCTAAGAAATCCAAGGATACTGCCTGCCAGTCCAAATGCAATCAACGCGACAAAGGTTTTTCCCAGATAGAGTGAAATCAAAAATATGGTCATCGCCACAATGAGCGCAACTCCAGAAGCCAAACCGTCAAGTCCATCCACAAGGTTGATCGCGTTCATGATTCCGATAATCCATAAGATCGTAAAAGGATAGCTTAATATACCCAACTCCAAACTGCCACCGAAAGGATTAGAAATACTTTCAACGCTATAGTCGAATATCAGCAATATCGATGCGGCGACAATTTGTGCAAGCAGTTTGATCCAAGGGCGAAGGTTTCTCACATCATCGATCGCACCGACAATGAGGAT
>JAGQUY010000612.1:733-2779 GCA_020438245.1 Bacteroidota bacterium | reverse complement strand
CGATCATAACTGCATCCGCCGGCGTCGGTCCGTATCTGATCCAAAAAGACCCGTCGGACCCGCTCAGCAGGGATCAATTCAAGATGGGTTACAATATAGGACTGAACTTCGCATGGCCCATCTTCCAGGGATTGACTGTCCGCGCTGAGATTTTTGAAGCCCAGGGCGCCATTCGAATTGCAACGTCTCAGGCCAACGTACTAAGACAGCAGGTACTGCAGGAAGTCCAAGAACGATATTTCAGCGTTAAGGTGGCGGAAGAACGCTATAAAGCCAGCGAAAAACTGGTTGATCAAAGTCAGAAAAATCTCGCCTTGGCGGCAGGTCGTTTTGAAACCGGTCTGGGCGCTGCCATTGAATTTTCGGATGCCAACCTGGCGTTGGCCAACGCAAAAATTGATCGCACGACCGCCTTGTATAATTTTGAAATCGAGCGATCCAAGTTTCTATATTCGATCGGAAAAATAAGAGGCAAGTAGGAGTTTTATGAGCAAGAGGACTTTACTAGTATTGGCGGCACTTCTTCTTGGAGTGATAGCAATCAGCGCTGTTATCTGGCAAAACGGCGACGACGGTGCCACCTATAAACTCGAACCGGTTGAAAAAGGAGACATCAGTGTAGCGGTAACGGCGACCGGTAAAGTGAACCCTGTAACCAGGGTCACTGTTGGGACGCAGGTAAGCGGAACGATTTCGAGTATAAACGCGGATTTCAACCAAAAAGTGTCCAAGGGACAGCTGCTTGCTCAGATCGACCCGACCTTTCTCGAAGCTCAGATGTTGGAAGCCGAAGCCAACGCCGAAAAAGCCCGAGCCCAGGCCGACCAAACCAAGAAGACGCTCGAGCGAGCATCAGAATTATTCGACCGCAAACTCATTTCTCAAGCGGAAAAAGACGAAGCTTCCACCAATTACGAACTGGCTGTCGCAACTCTGAAACAGTCGATGGCCGCTTACAATCGTGCCAAGATTTCTTTGGAATACACCAAAATACTTTCGCCCATCGACGGGATCGTCGTTTCCAGGGATATTGACGTTGGCCAAACCGTTGCCGCCAGTTTACAGGCACCGGCTCTGTTTGTGATTGCCAATGATCTCTCACGTATTCAGGTTGAGTCAACGATCGACGAAGTCGATATCGGCAAGGTCAAGGCCGGTCAGGACGCGACTTTTTATGTTGACGCGTACCCCGATGAACGATTTACCGGAAAAGTAATCCAGGTACGTATTCAACCGATTGTGTCCCAAAATCTGGTCAGTTATGAGGTCATCATCGATGTAACTAACAAGGACAACAAGCTGTTGCCGGGAATGACTGCCAATCTTTCCATCATTATTGATCACAAGACCGATATCCTGAAAGTTCCCAATATGGCCCTGCGGTTTCAGCCGGTTCTGTCGCAGCAGGTCTACGGAAATTTTGTCAATCGCTACGGCAGTAAATTTGATCTGAAGAATGGCGTAATGGTCTGGCGAACGCATGAGCGTGAAGGTTTACAGCCGGTCTTGGTGGAGACCGGAATCACCGACGGCGGATACACGGAAGTCAAATCGGGCGATCTTACTCCCGGTGAAATGGTCATTACCGGAGTAAACCTTAGCCCGACAAGCGGAAGTGCCGCCAAACGTTTTGGTACGGGAAAATAAAACGATGGTGCAGTCCGAGAATAGATCCGATTCTTTAGAATTGGAAAAGCCTTCGCTTATCAGCGTCAGGAACCTCCGAAAGACCTACCGTATGGGAGACGTGGATGTGCAGGCCCTTCGGGGAGTGAGCTTGGAGATCAAGGAGGCAGAATTTGTTGCCATCATGGGTGCATCGGGTTCAGGGAAATCGACCTTTATGAATGTTCTTGGGTGCCTCGATATCCCGACTTCCGGCGAGTATTACCTGGACGGCACGTCCGTGGCGAGGATGACCAAGGTTGAGCAGGCCCGTATTCGCAGCCGAAAGATAGGCTTTGTGTTCCAGGGATTTAACCTCCTGTCCCGAACGTCCGCCTTGGAAAATGTGGAGTTGCCCATGCTCTACCAGGGACTCTCCAA
>JAGQUY010000612.1:0-579 GCA_020438245.1 Bacteroidota bacterium | reverse complement strand
CGGACGAACCGACCGGAAACTTGGACAGCAAGACGAGCATTGAGATTATGGATATTTTTCAGAAACTGAACAACGATGGAATTACGATCGTCCTGGTGACTCATGAGAATGATATTGCACAGTATGCGCGTCGAAATGTGGTTTTTCGCGACGGCAGAATCATAAAAGACGTTATGGTGGAGAAGAGGCTGGATCCCGAAGAAGAAATGAAACGAGTCCTGGCCAGCTCCATTGTTGATAATGCGTGAGATTCTTCAATGAACTTCGGTAGTATTTTCAAAATTGCTTTTAATGCGTTGCGCCGAAACAAGATGCGTTCAGCATTGACTATGTTGGGCATCGTTATCGGTGTTGGATCGATTATCGCAATGACAGGCGTTGGCGCGGGTGCCCAAAAAGAAATTGATAAACAGACTGCGTCTTTCGGGACCAATATGATTACGATCAAGAATGGCGGCCAAACAGCCGGCGGCATTCGTATCAAATCATCCAAAGAGCTGGATGCGGAAGACGGTGAAGTAATCATGCGGCAGTGTGACTTGGTTACTGCACAAACGCCTGTGGATCGTGTTGTTACCA
>JAGQUY010000611.1 GCA_020438245.1 Bacteroidota bacterium | reverse complement strand
TTTGGCTGGCAGATAACTGGGGTGAAGCACACAACCGGTGCGACTGTGGATTTCTTCCGGATTTAGTTTTTGTTTCAGGACTTCAACTGCTGAGCGCGGTCGCGTGTCCGCCCACGAAATCAGTGCGGTCGTAGGTTTACCGGTCCTGTCAACACCCAATACATTGTGCCAGAACGTGTCAAACCCCACTGCTTTGATATCGTCGGCGTCTTTTCCCAACTCGTTCATCACCTGGTCGATGCACTCAGCCGTGCAGTCCACTACAAATTTGGGATCCGCATAAACTCCGCCGTCTCCGGATGTCGTAAACGAATATCCGATTTGATGGGAAAGCTTCTTCACCTGGCGCCCAACCGCATCATAAACAAGAGCTCTCGTCGATGACGTGCCGATGTCAATCGCCAAAACCAACGGCCGCTGGGCGTTCTTTAACTTAATTAGTTGATTTGAACCATTCTTCATAATGTAGTCGCCTCCGGATGAGTTTGAAATGTGGCGGCGTAAACTGATGTGTGGACTAATGTTAAAGCTTTAGAATTCTCAGGGCAAGAGATTTCTAGTACCCAGGTAATCGCAGAAACGAAAAGGTCCAGCTGGGATCTGCCAACTTTCTATCCTTTTCCTTTGATCGGCAATAAGATCCTGAACACAGATCCGGCACCCTCTTCACTTTCAACCTCAATGTCGCCATGATGTTTCTTCACGATACCATAACTGACGCTCAATCCGAGCCCAACGCCGCGCCCGATATCTTTTGTGGTAAAAAAGGGATCAAAAACACTCTTGAGCATCGACTTTGTCATGCCTTTGCCATTATCCCGGATGGCTACTTCCACTTTGTCCTTTCGTCGGGTCGTTGAGATTTCGATTTGCCCTCTGGCAGGAATGGCCTCTATCGCATTGGCCAGAATATTAAGAAAGACCTGACTTATCAGACCCGGTGCTGCCTCAATGAACGGCAACTGCCCGAAGGTACGGACAATCTCGATGCGATCAATGTATTGAGGCTTTAACATGGTCAGCGCGATATTGATTCCCTCGTGGACATCATAAGGCTCCAAGGCCGTCGTATCAATCCGTGAGAACTTCTGAAGCTCCTGCACCACCGACTTGATTCGTTGAGATCCCTTGCGGCAGGATTCGAGAATACTGGACGTATCCCTGCGAAGATATTCGTACTCATGGTTCTCTTGAACCGTCTTCAAACCCTCCCTGATCTTCTCAAGGTCTCCCGATTCAATCAGGTTGCCGTACTCGGCGACCATCTGATCCCACTTCAGAATATGTTCTTCGAGGATGTGGAGATTGCCATCTACGAAGGTCAGAGGGTTGTTGATTTCATGTGCAATACCGGCAACCATTTGACCCAGGGAAGACATCTTTTCGGCATGCAACAGCTGCGATTGAGTCGAATGAAGCGTTTTGAGGGTTGCCTCCAACTTCTCATTGATGACCTTCAGATTATCCCGCTGGTTCTGAATTTCCTTTGTACGTTCGGCAACCTCTTTTTCAAGCCGGCGATTGCTTTGTTCAATATTATGAATGTGCACTCTGAACCAGGTGAAAGCGATCAAGGCGAGAGCCAAAACCGTAGCAAGTCGGAACCACCACGTCTTCCAAAAGGGCGGGACAATGACCAGCTTGATCGCAGCTCCCTTCATGTTCCAGACCCCGTCATTATTGGAACCGCGAACTCGAAACGTATACTGGCCGTGATCCAAATTGGTATAATTAACAAAGCGCCGCGTGCCTGACTCGATCCAAGTCTTGTCGAATCCTTCCATATAGTAAGCATACTGGTTTTTCTCGGGATTCGTAAAATCAAGGGAGGAAAACTCAAAAGAAAAATCCTCGTTGTATTTCAGTTGCAAGAGATCTTTG
>JAGQUY010000610.1 GCA_020438245.1 Bacteroidota bacterium | reverse complement strand
GCCTAGAACTAAAACGAGCGCGAACAGTACGACAAAGTTGAGCGTTATACCGATGGCGGACAGCACAATGAAGCCGAGCAGCATTGAAAGCGGAATGGCGGTGCTGATCAGCATGGAGTTTTTCAGACCAAAAAACATGAAAAGGCAAAGCACCACGAGAAACATTCCGGTCATGATCGAGTTTTCAAGCTCACCCACCATTCGTTTGATTTCTTTGGAGGCATCGTTCGTAATACTGACCGACAGACCCGCGGGAAACGCCGGTTTTTCCTCTTCCAAGATTTCTTTGATCTGGTCGGCAATTTGGATGAGATTCTCACCCGCCCGTTTTCTTACACTGATGGTCACCACGGGTTTGTCGTTCAGACGGCTGTAGGTCTGTCGATCTTCAAACGCATAGTTGACTTGGGCCACATCCCTCAAATAGATCGGATGTCCGTTTTGCATCTTCACGATGATATTTTCAATCGGTGCGGGATCTTTGTACTCTCCGGGAATACGGATTGAAAAATCGGTAACCGAGTTGTCGATGGACCCGCCGGGAATGGTGATGTTTTCATTATGCACGGCGTCGATCACATCGTTGAAACTTACTTTGTATCCTTTGAGCCGATCGACGTCGCAATTGACTTGCACTTCCGGTTCCAGATTGCCCGTAATGTCGGCACTGAGCACACCCGACACCGCCTCAAATTTATCCTGCAGGTCATCGGCAATGTGCTTGAGACGGGCCAGTCCGAGATCGCCGCCAAGAACGACGAACAGGATGGGGAATTCGGAGAAATTGATTTCGCTCACAACCGGTTCCAGGATTTCTGTCGGAAGCTTCGGTTTCGTCGAATTCACCTTGTCGCGAACGCGCCGCAGAGCTTCGTCGATGTCAATCCCGGTTTCAAATTCGATGCGTACGGTCGACAACCCTTCTTTTGAAGAAGAGGAGATTTCTTTGACATCCTTGAGCGATTTGAGTTCTTTTTCCAGTGGTTGAGTGACCAGTCCTTCGATGTCCGTCGGACTCACGCCTACGTACGGAACCGAGACGATGACCAGAGGTATGCTGATATCGGGAGCGGCTTCGCGGGGAAGGCCGGAGTACGAAGACCAGCCGAGCAGCGTAATAATGGTTATCAGGATGTAAACGGTAACCCGGTTGTCGACGGCAAGATTGGCAAGCTTCATGAGTGCATTCCTACGCTGGTGTCATGGCTGAATGAGTATTTTTTGCTGATCGACCAGATTCTGAAAGCCGGTCACAATAAGCTCGTCCCCGGGCTGGAGACCCTGCAAAATTTGCACCCGGCTTCCGTCGGAACCGCCGAGTCGGACAACCCGTTCTTCGGCCAGACCGTTTTTCGCGACATAGACCACACTTCGGTTCAAGTCAATTTGCTGTATGCAATCCATAGGAATGACAATGGACTTGACCGCTGTTGCCAATTTAAGCGTCACGCGTGCAATCATATTGGGTTTCAGCATGCCGCGCGTATTGGCGACCGAGATCTCGGTCGGAATGGTCCGGTTATCGGCATTGACCGACGGCGCAACGAAATTAATTCTTCCTTGAAAGCGTTCGTCGGGATACGCATCCACCGTGAACTCCGCGGGAGACCCGATTTTGAGTTCGGCCGAGTATCGTTCTGGAACACCCAGAACAATTTTTACCTGATAAATATCGACGACTTGTGCAGCCGGCATTCCGGCACCGATCATTTCCCCTTCATCTGCAAACCGCTCATTGATCACTCCATCCACCGGTGCCTTGATCTTGGTTTTTTCCAGGCGCTGACGGGCAGCGTCAGCCTGTGCCCTGGCTGCATCCCGTTGATATTCCAGGTTCTTGAGCTGCAGTTCCGAAATGGCCTGTTCTTCAAAAGCACGTTTTTGTTTTTCATAGTTGACCTCCGCCATTTTGAAGTTCGCATCGGCGGCTTCGTAGGCGCTTTTCAACATCGCGTCGTCTATTTGAGCCATCACCTGCCCCTTGCTCACCGAACTCCCCTTTTCGACAAACCATTTGGTGAGTCGTCCGCTTTCTTCGGCTGGAACGACGATATCATTGATCGATTGAATCGTGCCGGTGAGCTTGATCGGTTCGGAGAAATTTTGAAGCCGGATCGTATCCGTGCGAACGGCAATCAGGTTTTGCTTTTTCGCGGCGGGTTCGGATTCGGCTTTGGAATCTCCGCAACCGACAACCAGGGCTCCAAAAACAAGGACACCCGCAAGCATAGGCAAGAAACTGCGTTTCATGGTTTCCTCTTTATAATTGATGTTGACATAGTATTTCTTCCAGTTCGCTCTTGGCGACAAGATAGTCGTAAATCGCCTGGACACGGTTCAGCCGCGCCCTCAACAAAGAGACGTCTGCGTCATTCACCTCCAGTTGGGTCCCGCTTCCCGTTTTATATCTTGTGGTGGCAATTTTAAAGGACTTCTCCGCCAGTTCGACCGTCCGTTGCTGGCTCCGGATACGACGCTCGGCTTCCTGCAACCGAAGAAGGATGCTTTGAACCTGGGTTTTCAGAACTTCTCGCAGTTGGGACGCCTGTTCCTGCACCTTATGAAGATCCGACCGGGCCTGTCCGACACGGGCGGTTGTCTGAAATCCGTTGAACAGATTAAGATTCAGTGACACGCCGACCTGGGATGTCTTGATCAAGTCCGATGGACCTATATTCAGGGTGTTCTTCTGGGCCTGCCATTGATAGTTGCCGAAAGCGCTTATCGTGGGTAGGTATTCCGAGCGATTGACGGTGATCAGTTTGTCTGCGATTTCCTTCTGATAATCCAAGGCCCGAAGCGAGGCATTTTGCTCGACCAGGTCCGGATTTTCCACGAGGGAGCTGTCGGCCGGTGTGAATTCCAGATTGCCCGTGATTCCGATTTTTTCCATAGCCGGAAGACCGAGCGCCATCTTGAATCCGTTCAAAGACACCGCGACGTTCCGCTCTGCCTCCAGCACCATGGGCCGGACGTTCTCCACCTGCACCTCGGCGCGAATCAGATCGTAATCGGAGACGATGCCCTGCGTGTTGAGAATCTTCACGTTGCGCAGATTGTCTTCCGCGTTGGTAAGAGACGCTTTCGTCATGGTGAGAACCTGCTCTGCAAGAAGCACTGAATAGTATGCCCTTTCTGCCGCAGCGAAGGTCTTGTTGTATTGGGCACGATAATTTTCGCGCGAGGCTTTCTCGTATATGGCGGCAGTTCCGACCCCGATGAACACGACCGAATTAAAAAGGACCTGGGTGGCCGTGAATCCCATATCCACCGAATGATTGGAGCCGATCTCGATGGGCGTGACTTCGTTACTGGCCGAATCTCCAAAGTCGGGCAGAAAAAAAACCGGCTTCTTAATGGCGCGTGTGTACCGTGCTGTAAAATCAAGGGATGGCATCGCGTTTCCCCAAGCCTGACGGACCTGCTGGCCGGCCTTACGCATTTCGAGTCGGGCCACTTCCAGGTCTGCGTTATTTTCAACCGCCGTGCGTACTGCGTCTTCCAGGCTGTACATCTTTTGGGCGCGGGACAGCGGAGGCAGTGCCAAAACGGCCAGGATGAACAATGCTCTGCGAATAAACGG
>JAGQUY010000609.1 GCA_020438245.1 Bacteroidota bacterium | reverse complement strand
GACTTTCATCGACGACCTTTGTTTGAAATTGTTGGCATGATCAGCCTATTCAGGTTTTCTTGCGTGCTTTGTATCCGGCTCGTTGGTTTTGATGAATTTTTTTCCATCGTTCTTTCTCTGCGCGAGCCGCGGCCGGATCCTGTTTTCTTTTCAAATACAGAAGTTCCTTTTTCATTTTCAAATAGTTTCCATATCGCTTCGGATCAAGTTGACCTGATTCCAATGCGGCGATAACTGCGCAACCGGGTTCTGCATCGTGAGAGCAGTCCCTGAAACGACAGTCTGCACCGAGGGCGGCAATGTCCGCAAACGCGTCTTCTACGGAATCCTCTTCCCCATATAATTGGATTTCACGGATACCCGGCGTATCAATCAGCAGAGCACCGTTCGTCAGGATGAATAATTCCCGATGGGTCGTAGTGTGGCGACCTTTGTCCCCGATCGAACGGATCGACTGGATCCGCTGTGCGTCCGTTTCGAGTAGCGAGTTGATGATGGTGGATTTTCCCACGCCGCTGGAACCGATGAGCGCAATAGTATTGCCCGTCTGCATCCAGGGCTGAAGTGCGTCCAATCCGTTGCCTCTTACGGCGGACACCGATACGACCTCATGTCCCGTTGAACGGGCGCGCACCATGGTCTCCGGGAGGTTGACCGCGATATCCGATTTGTTGAGTACAACAACGGGTAGGGCCCCGCTTTCCCGAACTATTACCAAAAATCTTTCGATTCTTCGCAAATTGAATTCTTCGTTTGCACTCGTCACCACAAAAACGGTGTCCACGTTGGCTGCCAGAATCTGCTCCTCTGTCTGCTTGAGTTTGTCTTTTCTCGCAAGCTTCGTCTGTCGGGGTAAAACCGCTTGAATTAGTGCATAGTCCGGTTCAACCGGATTGGCCATAACCCAGTCTCCTACGGCGGGGAAATCTTCCCGTCGTTCACTATTGAAACGAAACCGGCCGGAGACTTCCGCCATTGACTCTCCGCCAAGTCCAAGAACCTCGTATCGTTCTTTGTGTTCGGCCAAAACCCGAAAGGGGATCAGATCAGAATTCATATAATCCGCGGCTTTT
Source organism: Bacteroidota bacterium (assembly GCA_020438245.1). Taxonomy (GTDB): domain Bacteria; phylum CLD3; class CLD3; order SB21; family SB21; genus JAGQUY01. Next base: position 3,024 of record JAGQUY010000609.1, on the reverse strand, counting down.
CGGAGCCATGAGGCATTCCACCCAAGTGCTTCCAATTCCATGATCTAGCTGGTATAGGTGAACAGGAAATACAACAACAGCACGTAGATGCCGGTCATAGCGGCCGCGTCGAGATTGTTGATGGTTTTGTCCTGTTCCATGTACTGGTGAAGTGTATGGAACAAGGGGAACAGCAGAAGCATCAGCAGAGAGGTCGAAAGATTGATGGGTACAACGTAAGAGGGGTCTCCGGTGATCCAGGCGGTCACGCCAATCACGATCATCCCGAAAGGCAGCAGTAAAAACATTACCTGGGTAAGGCCGCCGAATACATTACTTAACGCGATTCCCAATTCACCTCGCTGATGAGATTTGTAAACAATGATGTATTCGCTGATGCCTGCAAAAAAGGCAAGCAAAGCGGCGGTCGGAATCGTGGGTAATCCGAGCTCCTTAAGCGCCGTCTCGGCAAATCCTCCAATCACCTCGCCGCCCGTATATGCACCCACGACTCCAAGAAAGAACATGAAAGCGATCCCGCGCCAACTGGTGTCATGGCCCAGTTTTTCAGGATCCGGAGGCAGGGATTCGGCCTCATCCTTGCCTTCACTGTAATAACGTACCAACATGACCAGATAGAAAACATAGATAACGATGAGAACGATTCCAATCAGAACAAGATCAAAACCCTGCAGGGCGGTTCGACTCATCTCAACTCTCATGACTACCATAACGATGCCGATGATCAGGGTAATCGCGCTGCCGGCTATGAGAATCTCGCCGCCTGCCTTGGTAAGTGAGCGGGGCATTTTATAGGAGCCTTCATTGTCCTTTGGCAGAAAAAAGGAATAGACCGAGTACGCCAGCGAGTTGTTGAAAATCGTAACGATAGCCGTGATAAAAGCTGCCAGCGGATCCACCTGAACGAGAAAAGCCAGTACTACGAATTCCGGCAGCGTGCTGAGAAGCGATCCGACGGTTCCGCTGATGAAGCCATCCCACTTTTGCCGGGCGCCAAGCCGTTCGACACCGATGACAAATCCTTCGCAGGCGCCCTGCAGAATCAGGACGCCGGCAAGAAGTTGAAAAAGGGCAAATAGAAAATCCTTCCTGGCCATGGGAAGGAATTGTGTATTAGAATTAACCAAGATGCCAAGCCACATGGCAAGACCGATCATCATGAACCACTGCCATGCCGCCATACCCCGCGACTGGGCCTCCATTGCGCGCATGGCTTTGGATAACCAAACGTTTCGCTTAGGTAAAATCGAAGTCATGCCCATAAGGCGTCGCTCCATAATTCCCTCGATGGCCGCTTTGAGCGTGGGTGATTTCTGGATCACTCGTTGAAAATCAGCCTTTGCAATTTTCCAGGCTTCGATATCGGCTAACGCGGTCACGGTTGCATTTCGTAATTCTCCGCGAAGAATGGCCATTTCCCCAATAACACTGCCCTGTTTGACGGTCCATTTCTTTGAAGAATCTGAGCGGATAACCTCGGCAGTGCCCTTTTCAAGGAAGTACAACGCATCGCCCTCATCACCTTCCCGAATAATGACATCTCCCTTGTCGTACTTTACTTCAGTGACGAGAGGAGCCAACTCAAGAATTTCTTCCGGCGGCAGCGCTCTTAAAATATCTATCTGACTCAATTGACGTAATACGGAAGTCATTTGCCGACTGTTCAGATGCCTGGGTGCCGATGTCGTTTCTTGATTCATGATGTGCTATTGTTATGGAAGAAAAACCGGACGTTCTTCCGCTGTTGGTATCCGACAACTCTCTTTTTTGCCGAAAATACGATAGCGATTATTTGCGACAAGGTCGTATATGGCATCCCTTAGAATACGAGGAATAAGGTAAAAAACCAATCCGAACCTCCACAAACCGCCGAGGCGACGAAAAATTCGTAAAATGGCATTGGATTTTGTTGATACCGTGCCGGCTTCAATAAGAAGGATGGTATTAAGAACAACCAGATGTTCGGGCGGGAGGAGCTTGGCCGCCGTAATGCCTTGCAGGGGAGTAAATTTCAAAATGCGTCGTCGGTCTATTCTAAGCAAGAAATCGACGACTCGGTTGCAAAGTCCGCAAACACCGTCAAAAAACACGATGACGGATTGATCCGTGTCTACTTCGTGATCCATTGATCAAGCCCGCTTTGAATGACCGTTTTCTTGTTTTGTATCGTTTCCAGGATTTGCTTGCCGTCTTCCTGTCCTGTCATGGGTTGGCCGGTTCTTTGGAGCATTCGATTGATCGGCACCAGCAATTGATCGGATTCCCTGTATCCCTGAAGAAAACGGATTTCCATAAATCGGTCCAGATGTTTTTCCAGGCCTGCTATTGGACTTTCAAAGAACGACTCCAACTCACTGAGTATTCCCCGTCTGGGAACTTGCTCAAGATGAGAGTAAAAGTTTTGAGCCAGATTGGGATTGCGTGCAAGAAGCAGATGGTCAAACGTTATTTCGATCAGAATGTGGGCGACAAAAAAAAGTCGGTACGGAACTTTGGGTATCCTCCGCATCAATTCGGAATGTACCTCCGCCTGCAGTTCCTTGAAAATGGGTGAAATGTGGAAGTCCCGGTCAACCGACAGGTGATTCTGAATTCCGTCCCACAACGCGGGCCTGCCGGACTGGGCGGCAAAGAATCGGGCTTTATCCGACTGAAAGCGCAGCTGTCTGTTGTAGACAGAGAGCAAATCGGGCAATGCCACTCCAAAGTGAAATTCTGAATCAGGGTTGGCTTGATTCAAATAGAAATGAGTCAGATAGTTCATTCCATGCGCCGCATTTGATCACTAAACATAGCAGGATCGATCAATTATCCAACCTCAATTTTTTCATTGACTTTACACCCGAAATGGCATAAAATAGCGACCCTTGGCACCACGCCGGGAAACAATAAAAACGTCCGGTTTCCGGACTACCTGCATTAACCCCAGGCCGCACAGGCTCACGGGTTGGTAATAATGAGGTCTTAAGAGGTTAATTTGGTTAAAATTACATTTCCAGATCAGTCTGTACGTGAATTCGACGA
>JAGQUY010000608.1 GCA_020438245.1 Bacteroidota bacterium | reverse complement strand
ACTATATGGACGAAGCCGAGTACTGTGATCGAATAAGCATCATGGTCGATGGGCACATTTCCGCCATAGGATCACCCGGTGATATCAAAAGACAGCTCAGTGTATCTTCCATAGATGAAGCTTTTGTCAAACTTGCACGACCAGGATAGATGGATGAAGAGTTTTTTTGGATTTCTAATCAAAGAATTTTTTCACATCCTGCGCGACAAACGCACCATGTTGATTCTTTTTGGTATGCCCCTTGCACAATTAACCATTTTCGGTTTTGCAATCCGCAATGAGGTAAAGGATGCGGGCATTGTAATTATTGATCAGTCTAAAGACAATCTGACGATGAAAATTTCAAACAAAGTATTATCATCCGGTTACTTTAGACAAGTAAGATCGGCTGTCAGCGTCGAAGATATTGATTCCTACTTCCGTGAAGGAGAGGTAAAGTTGGTTTTGATTATGGAGCCAAAATTCGAAGCCAATTTGACCAGACACGGATACGCGGCCGCCCAAATAATCGCCGATGCATCAGAGCCCAACTCCGCCTCCTTGTTGGTGAGCTATTTGTCAACCATTCTCGCAGATGTGCAGCGCGAGCTTCGTCTCGGAGGAGCTACGCAGATTGCTTCCGAGGTCAAACTATTGTACAACCCGGAAATGAAGAGTGTGTTTCTTTTTGTGCCTGGGCTGATCGCCTTGATTCTGATGCTAATCTGTGCACTCATGACATCGATAACGATAACTCGCGAAAAAGAGCAAGGTACTATGGAGATTCTGCTCGTTTCCCCGCTTCGCCCCATACAAATCATTACGGGTAAAGTAATTCCCTATTTCCTTTTGTCGATTGTCAATGTTGTCACCGTGCTGCTTCTGTCCCAAATTCTGTTCGAAGTTCCTTTCAAGGGGAGTTACGTTCTATTTTTTTTCGAAGCCGGCCTTTTCATTACAGCCGCTCTATCCCTGGGTATCCTGATCTCCACGGTTGCCGATACTCAACAAACGGCCATGATGATGTCGCTGGCAGGGTTGATGCTTCCGGTTGTCATTCTGTCCGGATTCATATTCCCGATTGCCAGCATGCCCCTTCCCTTGCAGTGGCTGAGTAATATTGTTCCGGCAAAGTGGTTTCTGATCGTCGTTCGTGGCATAATGCTTAAAGGTGTTGGGCTTGGCGAGCTGTGGAAGGAGACTCTTATTCTCGGAGGTATGACTGTTTTTTTGCTTACGGTCAGTGTGAAACGGTTTAAGATCAGGCTGTGAAATGAGACGCATTCGGTTCATTATTCAAAAAGAGTTCCTGCAAATATTCAGGAACAAGGGTATGTTGCCTATTATTTTTGTCATGCCTGTGATTCAACTCATAATCCTCACAACAGCTGCCACGTTTGATCTTAAAAATGTTCGCTATAATGTGGTGGATGCGGATCAATCGGTATCTTCACGACGCCTCATAGAACATTTTTCCTCATCCGGATATTTCACGCTTGTCGGTAACTTCTTTAGCGAAGAGCAAGCAGAAAAAGACCTGCAAACCGGACAAACAACCATGATTCTCCAAATTCCGCTGGATTTTGACAAAGATCTTGGACGGGGGCAACTCACGAAGTTGCAGTTTATTATCAATGCCGAAGACGGTAATATGGCGGGCTTGACTCAATCCTATGCGGCTACTATTGTCAGAAGATTTGCGGAGACCCTTCGATCCGAACATGCCATATATCAGTCCCCATCGGGCATTCAAATTACTTCTTCATTTTGGTACAATCCGGAGTTGAAATATGAGGATTATATGCTGCCCGGTATTCTTGTGGTTTTGGTTTCCATGATTGGCCTGTTTCTTTCTGGAATGAATATCGTTAGGGAGAAAGAAATTGGTACGATTGAGCAGCTGAACGTCACACCAATTCGAAAGTACGAATTTATGATTGGTAAACTGTTCCCGTTTGGGATATTGGGTATGTTTGAGCTCGGGTTTGGATTGGTGGTTGGCAAGCTTTTGTTTCATTTACCCACTGTGGGTAGTTTGGGTTTGGTATTTTGTTGTGCGTCTGTTTACCTGTTCGTAGTCCTTTCCATGGGTCTTTTGATTTCAACGATAACGGACACCCAGCAGCAAGCGATGTTTATTGCCTGGTTTTTTATGGTGATTTTCATGCTGATGGGCGGTATATTTACGCCAATAGAAAGCATGCCTGAGTGGGCTCAGCGAACGACGTGGCTTAATCCAGTAGCTCAGTTTATTAAGATCATGCGGGGTGTTTTATTGAAGGGTTCTACCTTGCACGATGTACGTGTTGAGTTCAGTTTATTATGTGTTTTCGCAGTCATATTAATGTCACTGGCAGTAAATCGATATAGAAAATATTCGGTTTGAAGATCGATTGTAGGGTTTATTTCACCGTTTAAATAGGAGTATTGAATGAAGAAATTCGTCTTGATTGCAGCGATGGTATTATCCTGCAACAGTAAAAAGGAGGCTGCGGCAGTTTCAGAAGATTCATCATCTCAAATGCCCGTCAAAATGACTGAGATTTCCTTTACGGCTCCAGATTCCTGGATTGCTGAACCGCCAAGCAGCCATTTACGTAAAGCGCAGTTCAAAATTCCTGGGAAGGGTGATGAAGGCGAAGCCGAAATGACCGTATTTTACTTTCCCGGCGCCGGCGGCAGCGTTGAGGCCAATTTGGACCGCTGGTACGGTCAATTCAAACAACCTGACGGAAGCAGCAGCAAGGACAAAGCATCGAAGGAAACACGGGACATCAACGGTCTCAAGGTTACTGTGGTCTCTGTTACCGGAGTTTACCAAAAACCGGTCAATCCAACCATGATGGGGGGTCCTGTGACGGATGTTGCCGGCTACGGTCTAAAAGCCGCTATTGTGGAAACGGAAGGTGGTCCGTGGTTTTTCAAAATGGTTGGACCTGAAGGAACCCTTGACGGAGCATCCGCCGATTTTGATCAATTTGTAAATACGTTTTCGTTGAAATAGATTGGCGAAGAAATGTGAAGCGTCGGCATAAGCCGGCGCTTTTTTTATGCACAGACGATCTAAATAGATCCTCTTTTTTTCAGAACAGCGGTCTTATACAAGTCTATATACGATAAGGCGGATTTTTCCCATGAATAGTCCATCCGCATACCGTTCAATTGAATTTTTCTCCACTCGTCTTTCCGATCAAATACATCAATGGCCCGACGTACAGTGGTGAAGAGAGAATAGCCAGAAGGCTCCAGAAAGGTGAATCCGGTACCGGTCTCCATCCCGGCAGCCTGAAGTTCGTGCCAATCCCAAACGGTATCGGCCAACCCACCTGTTTTTCGAACAATCGGCACCGTTCCGTATTTGAGACTGTAAATTTGATTGAGGCCGCAAGGCTCGTAGGCTGAAGGCATCAAAAACATATCCGCACCTGCTTCGATCAAATGGGCTAATTCATTGTTGAATCCAATATAGGCCCACATTTTCTGGGGAACAGCCGCAGCAATTCTCTGGAACAGTTCTTCGTACTGGTCTTCTCCGCTTCCCAAAATAATCCATTGAGCATCAAGCAACATCAGTTCTGCTGCAACAGCTTTCATGTATTCCAGTCCCTTTTGAGCCACCAACCGGGAAACCATACCAATCAGCGGCTTTCCGGGCATAAAGGGAAGGGATGTTTGGTTAATTAGATGCTCTTTATTTTTTTGTTTTTCATCGAGAGTCTCTGCTGTATAGTGGTAGGGTACCATCGGATCTTTGTCTGGATTCCAGTGTTCATAGTCCGCACCGTTCAGAATTCCCACAAGATCTTCTCTTCGTGGCAACAACACCTCTTCCATGGCATGACCATATTCAGGCGTGAGGATTTCACGCGAATACGTCGGACTCACGGATGAAATCATCTCGGAATAGGTTATTCCAATTTTCATAAAGCTGACAGAACCGTGAAATTCAATAGGTCCTCCGGGATGAAATTGATTCTCCCTGAGCTCGGCTTTTTGTACGGTTGATCTTGGAAATCTTCCTTGATAGGCCATGTTATGAATAGTCATTACGCATGCCGTTCCGTCGAACATTCTATCCCAGTTATAGTTGTCTTTCAGATACAACGGAAGCAGCCCCGTCTGCCAATCATTACAATGCACCACATCCGGCGCCCACCGGAGACGTTGCAGACTCTCAATAACCGCCTTGCAAAAAAGAATATATCGTTCGTCCTCGTCCCGGTCAGATGTATAAATGTGTTTCCGGTAGTAGAAGTGCGGGCAATCAACAAAATAAATATCTACCTCTGAGCCCGGAATCTTTGCTTGTTGTATGTGAACCGTTCGGACAATGCCGGCAACCCGGATTGGCATTTCACCGATTTCTGCACTGTAATGAAGTTGGTATTTGGAATCGTCAATCTGGGCATACTTGGGAATGAAAACTTTGACTTCACATCCGAGTTCAGACAATGCTTTGGGTAACGCACCTGCTACGTCACCAAGGCCCCCTGTCTTGGCAAAAGGAGCCGCCTCACTTGCTGCAATGGCGATCCTAAGTGGTCGGTCGGGCGGGGATGAAATTCTGTTTTTTTTCTTCGTCACTCGATCAAAGATAGTTTGGAATCATTCGCTGCCAATAAGGCCAGTCGTGACCAACGTGGTTGTCCCAGTAAAAATAATTGTGTCGTATACCACGTTTGGAAAGCAGTGTGTGAAAAAACTCGTTTCGCTCCCGGCAGGGATCCAGATCACTCGTGACCAGATTCAACTCACATGTGGAATTATATTTGTCGATATAAAACGGGTCGTTCAGATGTTGCATATAGTGAGCCGGATTGTTGTAGTAGCAAAGATCGTCATAATAGCCATTCAGGAATCCTTCGATGGTGAAGGACCCACTCAGACTGATAGCCCTGCTGACCAACTCCGGATGCTTAAGAGCAAAGTTGATCGCATGAAACCCTCCAAAACTGCATCCGAAAAGGATTGCTTCGTTCGCTCCGGTTTTATGCCGTACAGACGGTAAAAACTCGTGAATCAGATAGTCTTCGTACAGAACATGGCGACGGACCTTTTCGTGCGGGTGAATCTGGTTGTTGTACCAGCTTTGATTATTGATGGAGTCCACACAAAAGATCTGAATAAGACCCTCTTCAATTTTCCACGCCAACGGATCGAGCATATTTCTGTCTGAAAACTCATAATGGTTGCCTAAGGTTGTTGGAAAAACGATAACAGGTGCTCCTCGATCGCCGAAATGTTGAAACTGCATGTCTTTTCCGAGCCGGCTACTAAACCATCCATCCACATAGTGTATCATCCATTTGCCTCCTCAAATACCTGACATACGTTCCAATTCCGCTTTAACAGATCCAATCAATATTTTGCTTTTCATGAGTACCGGAATCCGTCGGTCATCGTCTGTCAGCCAGATAAAAAGATCGGAGCGGTTCTCAAAAGGGCCAATCGGCGTTCGGACAACTATGCAATCGAATGATCCGGCGGTTACGTTAACTTTCTCCTTCTTTACTACACGAACCGTCACTGTCGAGTACTTGCCGTTATCGAAAACCGGAACCGACACATCCTTACCAGCCTCGAGTGGAAGTGTCCGTATGAAATAGAAAGCTGATAAAATATCTTGTGTGAAAACAGGCACCTGGATTTCACGCCTTCCTGAATCCTGGTCGTTTATGACGGCGGCGCGGCTCTCCTGGTTGAATACAACTTCAAAGTTTCTACTGTAACTGCCTTCGTTGGTGTGTTTTATGTAGCGAAGAGGATAAATTCCTTCCGCATCGATGTAGGATATCAAGGTATCTCTAACTCTGTATAACCTCGAGAAAAAGGCGTTTGACTCGGTCAGGGCAAACACTTTATAAGAAGGTCTCATCCTCTCTTGAACCGTAGACTCCACCGCCAGCGTGGCTGTGCCGGCGCTGATAAACTCCCAGCCTATGGAAAATGTAAGACGCTCGCCTACACGAAACGCTATATTCTCGATGTGGCGAAGTTGTGCTGAAACCGGCGAAGTAATTAAGGAACTGACGACTACCAGCCGACAGAGAAAGGTCACTGCTTGCTGGTCCCCAGTTTTAATTCTGCGGAACGAAGGATTTTGGGAAAAACGGTTTCGATAGCGTTCTTTATTTCTGAAAACGTCTTTACGTAAAATTCCAAGGAAAATCCCATTGGGTCTGGAATAGAGTCAGACATGGTGACAGCCCGCTCCTGTCCGTACTGCTTCAAAAGAAATGTCTTTCCCCTGGCAGAAGGAAAATTTTCATTGATGAAATTCAGATGGTCAATCGATAGTGCGAGGACCAGGTCAGACTGTTCCACAAAAACTCTGTTTATGGGTTTTGATCGAATGGCGGAGATGTCGATCATATTTTGTAGGGCTGTCTTTACTGAGCTCTCAGACGGTTTATTTCCCTCATAAGCGTAAATCCCGCAAGATTGAACAAAGAATTTGTCTCGCAGGTCTGGCGGTGCCTCTTCTGCTATTTTTTTCTTTAGTATCCCTTCGGCAAGCGGACTTCTGCACATATTACCTGTGCAAACAAAAAGGACGGCATAAATATCATCAAAACTGTAGGTTCCCATGTAGCTCTCTATGATGTTAAACGGTCTTGAAAGGTTGTCTTGTGGCGTCGGTTTTTGCGGTTGACGGACTTGGGTTTTCTTTTTGGATCTTGCAGCGGGTTTACTAGGTTTTGCCTGCGTTTTACCTTTCAGTTTTTGTACGGGTTTTGTTCGTTTCTTCTTGACCTTAGAGTCTTTCTTGATCTTTTTTGTTTTCGCCGAAGAAACCCTCTTCTTTTTTACGGGAACCGTGCGAGTAGGCTTCTTCTTGG
>JAGQUY010000607.1 GCA_020438245.1 Bacteroidota bacterium | reverse complement strand
AATGCCGCGAGCCTTCAGTTTTTCAACAATCTCGGCCGGGTCTCCGCTAACTTGTTCGACCACCGCTTCAGATGGAAACGGTGCGAGTTGTTTCGTCGAGAGTACGAAGACAGGTTTTTTTCCGTATGCCCACCCTCCAAACCCCAAAACGGTCTCAAACGTTTTTCGGCCGATCACGAGTGCATCCACGGAAGCGATAAACTCATTGTACCCGTGCGGCTCACCTCCACCATCGGGCAGAAAATCGAGCTCTCCATTCGGCCGGGCTATAAAACCATCAAGGCTGGTTCCTACAAAGACGGATGCGATCATATTACAACGTCCTGTCAATAAACGCTCAACCTAAGGCTGGGAACTTCATTTTTCAATCCCTTTTTTTTGGACCTGCAAAATACCGAGGGTCAAAATTCTTGGAAATAAGCTGAAACATAGTATACTCAGCACGATGAAGGGCGTCTTCTTCAACAGAGTCAGTTCTGATGATTGTATCTTTGGTTGTTGCCTCTCTTATTCTTTGTTTGGTTCTCGCAATTTGCGTTGACTGGTCGGCGGGTAATCGTTCGATTATCGATCTAGGTACGATCCAAGCTGATTCGGGCAATGTTCTGGTATCCATTATTGTACCGGCATGCAATGAAGAACGCTCCATCGAAAAAACTGTGCAAAGTTTGCTCGGGTTGCACTATCAAAACAAAGAAATACTCATAGTAAACGACCGATCAACCGATTCGACCGGTGAGCTTATCGACCGTCTGCAACGGTATCATCCCCAACTCAAGACGTTGACCATTGACAACCTGCCCGACGGCTGGCTCGGAAAAAATCATGCGCTGTTCTATGCCGCAGAGAAGGCCAAAGGGACCTGGCTGCTCTTTACCGACGCCGATGTGATGTTTGAACCCACGGTGCTAAACAGGGCGATGCATTATGTCAAACAACATCGGGTTGACCATCTAGCGGCGTTCCCCTCCATTCACGCCGCCGGCTTCATGCTGGAATTATTTGTGGCTTATTTCACTATTTTTTTCAGCATGTTCTTCCGGCCTTGGAAAGCGTCGGATCCGGGATCGCGGCGCCATGTCGGTATTGGAGCGTTTAACTTGATAAGCAAAGAAGCCTACCTTAGGATAGGGACACATCAGGCTATTGCCATGTGTCCGGATGACGATATGAAGCTGGGCAAACGGGTTAAGGAAAGCGGCATGAACCAGGACTTGGTCGCAGCACACGACTTGATATCCGTCGAATGGTACTCGTCCGTTTGGGAGATGGTAAAGGGACTTGAAAAAAATGCCTTTGCAGGACTCGACTACAAATGGTATCGGACAGCCGCCGGCGTTATCGGGCAACTTGTGTGTTTTGCCTGGCCGTTTCTGGCTGTATGGGTTACTGAAGAACCGGTGCGGACGCTGTACTCCGGTGTCCTTTTGATCTTGGCCATGACCTACTTGTTGCAACAAAAACATCACCGGGCACCGTGGTATCATCTCATGAGCTGGCCCGTTGCGGCCCTTTTTATGGTTTTTGTGATGATGAACGGGTTGATCCAAGTTACCCTCCACGGCGGGATTCAATGGAGGGGAACGTATTACCGGCGCGAAGACTTGATGAAACGCGGCTGAACCCGCTTCAAAGTCCGGTGGATGGGACTTGTGGAAGTAAAAAAAGCATTTTATCTTACTGCAACACGCTCACGTCATCACCCATGCCGCTATGTATATTTGCCGAGCACTGTGGATAGTGTTTGGCACAGCCTACGCTGTGCTGTCCAATCTCTACGGTCAGATACATTTCGATAATATCCTGCCGGAAGCCGGTCTCTCTCAGAGCACGGTCGGTTGCCTGCTGCAGGATCGATATGGTTTCGTATGGATTGGCACTCAAGATGGCCTTAATCGGTACGACGGGTATCGATTTCTGATTTACAAGAGCCGCAAGGGTGATTCAGCCTCCCTGGCCGACAACTCAATCAATGCCCTGCTCGAAGACGCTGGAGGTCGCCTGTGGATTGGGACCAGC
>JAGQUY010000606.1 GCA_020438245.1 Bacteroidota bacterium | reverse complement strand
TGCCGTCTGATCATGGTTCGATGAGGGCTGTCACCAAAATCTGACGCTCATTGGGGCCTTCATACCCCGTAGACGAAACATTGATAAAGACACCAATAGCATTCCCAAATAAGACCACTTCTTCCAGCCTGTAATCAAAAGCACACCCTCTGGACGATGGCAACTCCGTATCCTTTTGCATCGTAACCGATGTTCCATCGTCAAAACGCAGGTCTAATTCAAAGATCTTTCCCGGTCCTGCAGGATCGCACTCCCGATCAACTTCCCTCTCCTTCAACTCCAGTTCCGCAAGTTGTTTGCGCCAGATGAAGCGGACCTGTGACGTGATGGCGCCGGCATCGGCCGTCCAAATCCGTTTACCGCCATTGCCCTTTACGATGCCAAATCGCACCAGATCTTCAGCCGCATTCGCTTTTGCCACGGAGCGGGCATCCGGCTCGTTTTCCGTATCCGATAACTCAAGAGTTACCTCAATCGGACGTACGCAAAAATCATTGGCTTTTACGTCCAATATGAAGACTGTACAATACGGAAAGCCGCTCCCGTCGTAGGTGCCAAATCGCTCAAACGCCACGTATCTCCCGTCTTTGGAAAATCCTATCACTTCATAGCTCGACCGGTCGCCGGCCAGAACGGTCGATGTGAAAACCCCAATGACCAGAACGATGTTTCGGAAGGAAACCATGGTTTAAAATAGCCACGCTTCTCGAAAATCACAACCTTGGTTTTTTTTGGCACGAAATTAGTATATTAGCCACATGAAGTTCACTATCTCAACCGTATTCGCGGTCCTCTTCACGTGTTCACTTGCTTCGTGCGCACGATCCGAAAAAAACAAGCACGCCATGGAATTGTATGAGAAGGCCATGACATTGGAAAGATCCGGCAAATTCTCCGATGCCGAGGCCCTTTTTCAGCAAGCTCTTCAACTGGACCCGGAGAATGAGCCGGCGCTGTTTGAACTCGGAAACTTGTATGCAAATCTTGATCTTCCTGAACGGGCACAGGCCATGTATGAAAAGCTGTTGCGCCTTAATGACAACCACGCCCAGGGCCATAACAATCTGGGCAATGTCCTTGGGAAACGCGGGCGCTTGAAGGACGCTACCACCCATTTTGAACGGGCCGTCGAACTGATGCCTTCTTTGCCGGGTGCCCGCTATAACCTGGGGCATGCCCTGTTTCTTCAGGGAAACTACTCACGGGCGGAAAACCTGATGCAGGATGCGTTGCGGCTTAGCCCGGGTGAGCCCAGATACCTAGAAGGGCTCGGCTTACTCTACAAAACGACTGGTCAATTGCCAAAAGCCATTACGACTTTCAGAGAATGGGCCCGTGTTGATACCTCCCAAGCCATGCCGCATTACCAACTCGGATTGGCACTGGCGGACAATCAGGAATACGACGAAGCGGTACTGGAATTGAATCACTACATGCGCCTGTCGAAGGATCGGGAGGAAAAAACGATAACTCGAAATAAGATATTCGAAATAAAGAGGTTACAAATCGCGGCACGGCATAAAAAAACAATGCTTCCATAAAACCAATATTTTTTTAAATTTAGCCGTTTACTTTTCGTGCCCAACTCTATTTATAACTAAGTTAAGGTTCCATGAAACCTATCACGTCCTTCGATGCCGGTCAGGTAGATTCAGATCAGCAGCTTCTGGAACGGATTCGGCTTGGCGATGAGAAGGTCCTCGTCCGACTGTATCAGAACAACATTGCGATGGTTCGCAAGTATGTCTTGGATAACAGCGGACGCGATGAGGATGC
>JAGQUY010000605.1 GCA_020438245.1 Bacteroidota bacterium | reverse complement strand
TTTTTCATGCCGGCACACAACGGAAAGATGACCAGTTTCTCACCAACGGCGGACGAGTACTGGGGGTTACGGCCGTGGGTGCTGATCTCGGGGAGGCCGTTGAAAAAGCCTATGGTGCAGTTGCAAAGATAAGGTTTGACAAAGCCCATTATCGGAAGGATATTGGATCCAAGGCTCTCAAGAAAGTTCCCGGTAAATGATACGCTCACTGTTTTCATCTGTCATTGTTTTCTTTTTGACCGCACCGATTCTTGGAGCTCAGCCGTCCCTCAAGCTCGAATACGGCAAAGAGAGCAAGACGATCATTCCACTTTACACCGGTGACCAGAATTTCGTTTCCACCCGGGATCTTGCTGATTTACTCAAGACGGGATATTTCGAAAATCTGGCCAAGAAAAAAGCGGTTCTTTCCATCGGCGGTCACCAGATCAAAATTACCGCTATAAGCCCCTTTGTCGTGCTTGATGAGGATGCCATCGTTCAGATGCCGGTGGATTGCCAATATATCGATGAGACCATTTTCGTCCCGGTGAAGTATTTTGTTCCCCTCTTGAACTCGTACCTACCCGTGCCGCTTTTGGTGGACGGCAAGAAACTTGAATCCAAGGCGGTGACGATTGTCAAAGAAGCAGGTGCCGAATCGCCAACCGAAGAAAATCTGACCGATGTGATTTTTGAGAAAAAGACCAATGGATTGCTGATCCGGCTTAAAACAAAGAAAGACTTTACCCGCGACGACGTGGAAATTTGGCGCAACAAAAGCTGGATGTACGTCACTGTTTCCGGTGCCAAGTATGCGCCCCTGTTTGCCGATAATTTGAAGAACGGCGAGCAATACAAACTGATCAAGAGTGCGTTGTTATTTCAACACAAGAATTCGATCCAGTTGTCCTTTCAGCTGAACTATGAAACACCGGGCCAGGAAATTCAGGTCGATCCCAAGAATCAGCAGATACTGATCAGTGTACGGGTCAGCGATCCTGCGCATTTGGAGCAGATCAAAGCGACCACGGTTTCACCCAGTAAGGATTCGTGGAAGATTGACAAAATCGTTCTGGATGCGGGACACGGAGGATGGGATAACGGTGCTTCCGGAAAAAATGGAACCAGGGAAAAAAATGTCACCCTTGCCATCGTGCTAAAGTTGGGAAAGCTTATCGAAAAACAACTGGGACTGAAGGTGGAGTACACCCGATCGACGGACACCTACATCACGCTCGACGGACGCACCAAATATGCCAACGCCCGTAATGCAAAGCTGTTCGTCAGTGTTCACTGTAATTCCAATGTCAAACGCACTGCGCACGGATTTGAAACGTTCTTTCTTTCGCCCAGTCGAACCAGTGAAGCGCTCGCCGTAGCCAGGAAAGAAAACGAGGTGATTGAGAAAGAAGAAAACAGTCACATTTATGGAGATTTTACCGACGAAAAATTCATTCTCAGCAACATTATGCAGAGCGTATTTGTGAGAGAGAGTGAAGAACTGGCGGATTTCATCCAAAAAGGTCTCGATAAAAAACTCGACCTGACCAATCGGGGTGTGTCTCAAGCACCCTTTTATGTATTGATGGGGGCTTCCATGCCATCGGTCTTGGTGGAAACCGCATTCATATCCAATCCGACTGAAGAAAAGTTTTTGAAATCAGAAGCCGGTCAGAACAAAATTGCTCAAGGCATTCTGGATGGAATCAAACAGTTCATTTCTGAGAACGAAAAGAAGCAAAAGTTTTAGACGATCCTGTCACTCCCAATTCAGGCTCTCAGGCATTCCAACGCTTTAAGAATACCGCGCGCCTTATCCCAACATTCATTGTACTCCAGTTCCGGGTCAGAGTCCCAGACAATGGCGCCGCCGGTCTGGAAATAACCGGAATTGCCCTTAAGTATCAAAGTCCGAATGATGACGGAAAGATTGCAGGAACCGTCGTACTCCAAATAGCCCAAGGCACCTGAATAGATACCTCGTTTAGTATCCTCCAACTCCTCGACAATCTTCATCGCCGCGATCTTTGGTGCACCGGTCATGGATCCCGGAGGAAAACAGGCGCGAATCGCGTCCATACTTGTATTGGAATCGTCAAGAACGCTGCGAATCGTGGAGACCATCTGAAACACCGTCTCGAACGATTCGATCCGGCAAACAGGATCGGCTTTTACAGTCCCCGGTTTTGAGACTCTGGATAAGTCGTTCCGAACCAGATCTACTATCATGACGTTTTCAGCCCGATCCTTCTCGCTTGTGGTCAAGTCCAAGTACGCCGTTTCGTCC
>JAGQUY010000604.1 GCA_020438245.1 Bacteroidota bacterium | reverse complement strand
AACTATCCAAATCCTTTTAATCCCACGACTACAATCAAGTTTGCTCTGCCGGATGCCGGTCGGGTCAGACTGGTGGTCTATAATATCCTTGGGCAAAAAGTTCGGGAATTGGTAGACGGCTTCAAAGATGCGGGTCGATACGAAGTCCTTTGGAATGGCCGAAATGACAAAGGCCAACTTGTTTCCAGCGGATTGTATATCTACCGGCTTGAATCTGTGAAGGGTATACAGAGTCGCAAAATGTTACTAGTGAAATAAAGAAACTTGGAGATATAGGATGAAACATTTAACTGTTTTGGGGGCCTTGTTTATTGCCGGCGTCTTTTTGACGGGCTGTCCAACAGACGATCCGTTGACCCCGGCTTGGGATGCCTTCAGCACGAGGAATTATCCCGCTGCGTACGCGCTGTTTAGCGAGCAGGCTCCTACAGTTGGAGCACCTGCTTATGTCGGATTGGGATGGACAACCATGCGAATGGACTCGCTGGTGCAATCGGATTCCTATTTTGCGGTGGCGGCCGCCAGTGACACGCTGGTGGATGCGTTTGCCGGATGGGCGGTTCTGGGTTGGATACGGGGGCAGCATGCAGAATGTGCTGAAAGGGTAAATATTGTTTTCACCCTAACCGAGGGATATATTTTCCCGTACGATAGAGAAATCCGAGGGGAAGACCTCTATCTGCATCAGGCGTTCAGCTACTACTACCTGCAGGATTATGCCAAATGCGTGGGCTCCATACAAAAGATTGACCCTGCGTTTGCGTTGGCCATCAGCGATCCGCAACGGGATGTCAAGTTGTTGACTAAGCTTCAACAACTTAGCGATGCTCTTCGATAGATGATAGTTCTCGAAATGGTTAAAGCCCCTATGGACAGGTTCCGTAGGGGCTTTTTCTTTGATAGAAAGTCCGGTGGATTCTTGAGCCGGTTGATGTCCCGTCTAAAAAACAAAACTTCAGTCCGTTTAAGAATGACCATGGCTACGTTTCATAAACAGACCCACGGTGTCATATAAACAGATCGGGAGAAAAGCCCGGTGGCAAAACCGATTTTCGGGCTGACAAGACTCTTACGCACGGTGCTACCGGGTGGCTTTAAGGCTCTCAAGAATGGAGTTCAGCAGCTGATCGTCTTCGTCATTGTTGACATCTGAGTATCCACTGTCCACCATGAAAATGCGGTCCTCATAAATGCCGACACCGAGTTTGATGAACGTCTTGATTTCACTCATTGAATTAATGCCGCTCGTGAAGAGGAAATCGATATTATTGACTTTCTTGGATTCCTGCCGAATGAAGTCACATCCGGAATAGGTCACTTTCAAATAGGTCAATACGATTTCGGGGGATGATTGCTTTTCATTTATCGCAGACGTAATGAACAGATACATATCCTGATCAGGACGGAGACACTCAATGTAGGCCTGGATGGAATCACTTCGGATGGTGACCTGCCAATGGGGCGGAGTTTTGAATTCCAGATGGTGACCCTCAAAGCGGTGAGTTTCCCAATTCTGGGCGTGAATCGGCGATAATCCGGCAAGCCCGAAAAGGAAGGCAATCGTAAGTTTCAACAAGCGTCCTATGGTAATTGGTTAAGAAGATCTTCGGCGTGGGTGTCCACTTTTACTTTGTCAAAG
>JAGQUY010000603.1:4594-5802 GCA_020438245.1 Bacteroidota bacterium | reverse complement strand
AAGAAATCATCCCCCCGCCATCGCCCCGATAATCATAAATGGCTCTTTGCCCTTCACGACTTCATCCGGAAGCAAGGCGTCGGGTGACTCGTGAGACCAATCGTGCCCACAGGCAAAAAATCTGACAAACGGTCGTCGTTTTTGGCTTACGTGGTCCCGAATCGTTCCTCGTAAAGCCGGGTACGACTGTTCGAGCGTGTTTAGGACGGACCGCTGAGTATACGGGCCGTCAATTTCGATATTGATTTCTCTCGAAACACCCGCCAGCTTCTGCAAGTGTTGCGGAAGTACCACCCGTATCATGCGAGTGTTTGAACTTCGACAGATAGAACGGCCGGAAGGTTTTCGACAATCGCGCTCCAATGATCGCCCGAATCGGACGAAACATAAACCTGACCACCCGTAGTTCCAAAATAGACACCGCAGGAATCAAGGGTATCGACGGACATGGCGTCGCGGAGAATGTTGACGTAACAGTTTTCCTGTGGCAGGCCGTTGGTCAGGGCTTCCCACTGGTTGCCCCCTGATCTGCTTCGGTAAACACGCAACTTTCCGTCCGGCGGAAAATGCTCAGAGTCGCTTTTAATGGGAATGACGTAAATCGTTTCCGGTTCGTGGGCATGGACGGCAATCGGAAAACCGAAATCACTCGGGAGATTCCCGCTGACCTCCGTCCAGGAATCCCCTCCGTTGTCACTGCGCATCACGTCCCAGTGTTTTTGCATAAATAGCACCTCCGGCTTGGAACGATGCATAGAAATACTGTGCACGCAGTGTCCGACTTCTGCAGTTGGGTCGGGAAGCTCGTACAGTGATTTGAGTCCGTTGTTGATCGGGCGCCATGTTTTACCGGCATCGTCCGTTCGGAAAACACCCGCAGCAGAAATGGCGACAAATATTCTGTCCGTGTTCGTCGGATCCAAAATAATTGTATGGAGACACATGCCGCCGGCTCCCGGTTGCCAAAGATTTCCCTTGGCGCCGCGCAGGCCGGGCAGTTCCTGCCACGTTTTTGCGCCGTCTGATGAACGGAACAACGCGGCATCTTCCACCCCGGCATAGACCGTATCCGGATCGGTAAGAGAAGGCTCCATGTGCCAAACACGTTTGAACTCCCACGGATGCTGAGTGCCGTCATACCATTGATGAGTCTCCGTTACGCCGTCGTATTTGAATTCGTTGCCCATGGTTTCCCACGTTTTTCCACC
>JAGQUY010000603.1:0-4517 GCA_020438245.1 Bacteroidota bacterium | reverse complement strand
CCTTTGATATGGTAAATTTCCCACCCGGCAAAATGCGGACCACTGACCTGCCAGTCTTTCCGTTTTTCGTCGGAGCTGAGAATGAACGCACCCTTTTTGGTTCCGACAAGCACGCGAACATGGCTCATGAGATGCTCCTTGGATTTAATGCGAAGGTAGATTCAAGTGATGCACCAAAATAAGCTCCCCAATATCTTTTGGCAAGCATCCTTTTTGCAGGCGTGGTTGGCGGTTGTTACCGTGTTGACTATATTAGATGCAACTTTCACAACCAAGCCCTCTGGAGTAAACATGGAAAGCAATAAACAGGTCGCGCTCGTGGCTCATGACAATCGAAAAAAAGATTTGATAGAATGGGTGGACTACAACTGGGGATCTCTGGCTGATCACAAACTGATCTGTACCGGAACGACGGGTTCGCTGGTTGAGGATGCCCTCATAAAGAAAGTGGAGAAGGGCAAGGTCATTAACATTCACAAACTGAAATCAGGACCGCTTGGGGGAGACCAGCAGCTTGGCGCGCTCATTGCCGAAGGGAAAGTCGATGTCATTTTCTTTTTTTGGGATCCGATGGAGCCTCATCCGCACGACGTGGATGTAAAGGCGCTGCTTCGGATTGCTGTTCTGTACAACGTACCAACCGCGTGCAACCGCTCGACAGCCGATTTTATGATTTCGTCGCCATTGTTCAGGGAAGAATATGAACCGCGGCTGACAGATTACACCGCGTACGTACAGAGGAATCTGTCTTCATGAGTCCCAAACGGCTGTTGTACCGTGAATTCAAGGAGCCAAGAAATTGTCAATAGCGTTGAAGGTTCCGCTCGGATTATCGTGCCACATGAATATTCTGGAATCGGGAACGACTTTAAACTGTAACAACGGGTTTTTGTTGCGGGCGCTGTTCCATGCTTCCTGTTGAAAGTATTTCAGATACTCTTCACGTCCTGTCAGAAAAGCGTCATCAAAAGAAGGGATGAGGATCAAAACGGGGATCTTGATGTCCTGATATCGGGAAGTGACATCGTAGGTAAAAAACTCCAGCAGGTAGCGGATGTTTACCTGAAGCGGAACGGCAGCCGATTCGTCCACCCATTTCATTCCAAAGGATGAGTCCGCGCTGTATTCATTGGCCTGCCAATTGTTGCTGATCCATGTTTCCTTGGTTACGGTCTTAAACCACTTGGGGGCCCAGTACTGATCAGCTAATTGTGACCTTCGTTCTTGCGTCAGTTTGGACTCTTTGGACCAATCGAACTGAGAGGCGTCAGTTCGACTTGGATAGTAACGATAGGGCTGCCCGCTCAAAATAATGACTTTTCCGATTTTTTCCGGATGGGCAAGGGCCAAATTCAGAGCTACTTGAGTGCCTGTGGCAAAGTGTCCAACAACGATCGGCCGGTCGAGGTTTTCCTTTTCGATCAGGTCAAGAACCCCCGTTACTATTCCGTTTGTCCAGGTCATTTCCGCATACGATGTACCGGCAGCCGGCATAGCGGGAGCAGCGGTATTTCCAAACCCGGCGGGGGTTACGGCGTACACGGTGAACCGATCCTTGTATGCAGCTATCAACTCATCAAACACATCACCTCCGAATCCAATACCGGGGATGAGAATCATTGACGATTTTCCGTGTCCGGACTGGCTGACTGCCCCAAGCCGTCCGTTTGGAGAAGTTTCGTATCCTGCCGGATGTATCAGATTGTTCAGGGTGCTGTCCTGTACGAATTTGGGTCGTTGTGAGAAGCCATTTCCCGCTGTGATCAGAAATAAAAGGACAAGAAGAGGGAAGTTTGGAGCAATATGTTTCACGAGATCCTGGAAGCTGTAAATGAAAGAGTCAGGCAGATGAGTATCTCTCATAAACTATTCAATTGTCCTTCTGATAATAAGGTTAGGTAGCCATATCATACGTGATGCGGTTATTTTTTGTTTCCGAACCGAAAGCCTGAGGTGGCTGTCCTATTGAATAAACAAAAAACCCCCGCCAAAAGGCGAGGGTTTCTAAAAGGCTATTTCAACGGTTGATTTGTATCAACCGGGGAATGTTCTTACCAGCGTGAACGACCGCCGCCACCACCGCCGCTGAAGGATTTCTTCTCCTGCGGTTTGGCTTCGTTAACCTTCAGATTTCTTTCGAGATATTCAAAGTTGTTGAACATCTCAGCGGCCTTCTCGGCTTCTTCATTGGTGCTCATTTCGACAAAGCCAAAGCCCTTTGAACGGCCAGTTGCCCTGTCGGTAATGATTTTTGCCGAGGTGACCGTGCCGGCTTGCGTGAACAGTTCGGTAAGTCCTTCTTCCGTCGTTGAATACGACAGGTTGCCGACATACAGTTTGTTTGAACTCATTGCGAGTTACTCCTTAAAAAAATAAATAATGGGAAAAATGAAAAAAGTCTTAAAGCGCCCATTCACTTCAAGACTTGTCTAAAAACTTCTATTCTTGCAAACAGATAACAAACTTAAAAGAAAGCGTTGTCCCAAAGGACGCCTAAGGATGGTGAAAAAACGGCAGGTTGTCAAGTACATTCTTCAGTATTTATTTTTCACGCAACCAAACCAACCGGTTAACCTTTTCTTATATTCAAACGTCTGGTAAGAACAGGAAGGTGAATCATGGATCCGGAAACCGAAGAAATTATCCTTTTTGCCATTTCAGCCGTAGTAGCCTGCTGGGTCGGCTGGCTGTTGTTTCGCAGGCACCATTTGCAGCAGGAAGTCAGAATGCGAACTCTTGAGATACAACGGGAAATCCTGAAGAAATTCGAATCGCCGTCTGAACTCATTGCCTTTCTCAAGACGAAAGAGGGCCTGAGCCTTTTTCCGGAAAAGTCATTTGAAAAACCAAGAAGACTCAGGTTCGTGGTATTTGGCGTTGTTCTTATCTTAGTGGCCGCCGCCATGGCCCGTCATGCGTATTCGATTCGGGAATTGACAGACCCCAACTATGCAAATCAGATGCGTGACTATTACTACTGGGCCAGTCTTTGTGGAGCTGGCGGAGTCGGTTTCATCCTGCATAGCGTATTGCAGACCATTTTCAGTCGGGACCGGCAGACCCAATAGACGGCGTGACCGACGACGAATTCAAACGCCACTATGAATTGCTCGGCGCTCCATTATGGGGCTACTTACGGCACATGACCGGCGATCCGGATCTTGCCCAAGATATCGCCCAGGATGCCTTCATACGGTGGTATACGAACGCGAATCCCGATCTGACCGATGCCCAACATAAGGCATTCTTGTATCGTACGGCTACCCGTCTGGTGATAGACCGTTATCGGAGAGAAAAACGTTTTGAAAGAATGACCGTCGAGCATGAAGCCGGACGGGAGCCTGTTCATGATCTGAAAATAGACCTGGAAGAAGTTCTGCACCGGCTGAGCAAGAAAGAACGGACCTTACTTTGGCTGTCGTATGCGGAAAACTGGACACACGAAGAAATAGCGGGACTGCTTCACCTGAAGAAAGGAAGTGTCAAGGTTCTATTGTTTCGTGCACGAAAGAAAGTTCTAAGTATGTTCAAGTCGGAGAGTTGACGATGGATGATTTCCAATGCGTTCATGAGGAAGAAGTTCAAAATGCATCGAGGAGAGGTACTTGGCCTGTCGAGTTGCAACGGCATGCACATACGTGCAGGCATTGCCGCGATACCCGATGGATCGTTGAATCCTTTCAACGATTGGCGAAACAGACCGCAGCCACTTATGAGCCGCAATCCGCTGCATCGTTGTTGACCGTCGCGGCATGGGAAAAACAAAAGGCTGCCGAGGTCGACTGGAAAACCCAAAGGTCGACCGTGTTCATGGTTTGCTTGACGTGCCTCGCGGGACTGATAACCGTGTTGTTTTGGACTTACGGATGGCGTCCAAATTTGTTGACAGCCGGCCGGTTTGCACTGCCGTTCTTCATGATCATTGGGTGGTGGCTTCTGACCGAAAGACCGCGTTATGGCAGACTCGCAACCTAGACCTGGTTCGACTTTTCAAAAGTCCAAAAAGAGACCGTATAGTCTTCGTGAAGACCAATCGAATAGCCGGATTGGCCATTCTTCACATCGTCAACGGCCCGCTGCCATTCATTGAGCATGGCCTTTCCAAGTGTGATCTCTGCGGTACTGCCATTCTCTGCGATTGACCATTCATAGAACGAAGAAGCAGCCGGAGAGTAAAGAAACCTCAGCACTTGCATATTTTCGAAGGGTGAATTGTACTCAGGGATGTCAAGGACTGACTGGTTGACCGGTGTCAGTACGATCTCTACTTTCATGGGCACATCTGAGCATGTGATCCTGGTCAGAACTTCCAAAAGATAGTCGCATCCGTATGAATCAGCCGTGCAGTGCCACTCATTTCCAAGCCATCCGTCGGTTTTATACTTCCAGAAATAAACGCAGCCAATCGATTTCATCGTCCCGGTAGCGCAGAAAAAAGTTTTTTCAGATTGACAAGCGGAAGAAAAAGAGGTTCGGGCAGATTTTCGTACGGCGCCCAGATCCATTCCAGGCACTTG
>JAGQUY010000602.1 GCA_020438245.1 Bacteroidota bacterium | reverse complement strand
CCATTCGAGGCTCCTTCCGTCCAGCTGAAAACAGAAAAACAACTTTTTATCGGCTCGATGTACAAAGATACGATTTATGTTACCGGCAGCCCGGCGCCCATATTCAGTCTGCTCTCAGCGCCATCGGGAATGAGTATCGGAAGCACGACGGGTATAATCTCGTGGACACCGACCCATGAAGGCGAGTATCCTGTCACCGTAGTCGCAACGAACGCTGCAGCGGCCGATACGATAGCCTACAATGTGATCGTTTTTCCAACTCCTACTCTCGCTGTCTTGCAGAATCCGGCATTACCCAAATATGCCGATCTAGTTTTAAACTGCGCAATTCCTCTGCAAACGAATCCAACGGTTAAGCTTGGGAATGTCATAGTGGGTTCTATGCAGCCAATTTCCGGGAACGACCGGATATATCAATTTCCTTTGAAATTTGAACAAAGCGCCGGCTTTGTTTTTGATATTAGTGCGACGAGCCAAACAGGATACGGGATCCTGGTCTCCAAGTCCTTCAATGCCCTGCTTGCCAAGCCCGGGGAAACCGGCACATGGACAAGTGACCGTGGACTCATATCCATGCGTGTTGGACCGCACGTGTTTTCACGGGACATGGTACTATTGATTGAAGAAACGGCCGTATCTGAGGGGCTCACCCGTATTGAAATAACCTCGGTCGGCGCCATTGAAAACCCCATTGAACTTACGCTCCAGAGTAACATGAGATTGTTTGAAGATGGCAATGCCAGTCCATTACCAGCGGTTCGTCGGGGCAATACCGTGGTTTCGAAAATAACCCGGTTTGGACGGTACAACGTTCAGTTCGGCGAGTCGGTCAACTCCCTCGACTCCCGAAGTGCTGACCTGTTGCCAAACTATCCGAATCCATTCAATCCGGTGACAACCATTCAGTATTCGATTGTGACTTCCGGTATCATCGATCTCGCCGTTTATAATCTGCTCGGGCAGCGGGTCCGAACGCTTTTCCAGGGTCCGCAAGAATCGGGTATCCACCGCATGACTTGGGATAGTCGAAACGATGCCGGCCGAATTGTTTCAACGGGAATTTATTTACTCCGGTTGGAGTCACCATCGGGAAGTCATACGAGAAAAATCATGTTTATTAAATAGAGGTCGCTATGAGGAAATTTTTCTGGATTGGGTGGTTGACGATATGCATTGGCTGTGCTGACAAAAATAGCAGCCCCTTGACCACAGCATGGAACGCGTTCGAATCTGGCAACTATGAGAAGGCGCGGGAAATCCTGACTCAGGCCTCAGAAGACAGGCCCTTGGATGCAGAAATTCAGTCGGCACTTGGTTGGGTCCTTCTGCGAATGGACAGCTTGGATCAAGCGTCGACACTCTTTCAAAATGCATCTTTACTTTCCAATCCAACGGCAGAGTTGTACGCCGGATTGGCATTCACACTCAATGCGTTGAAACAGTATGACGCTTCCAATAGTAGCGGCTCACAGGCGCTTTTGCTGGATGACCAATGGGTGTTCGCATACGATGCAAACCTTGATTGGCAGGATTTGACCCTTGTTATGGCTGAGAATCACTTCCTGCTTGGGGAATTCTCTGAAGCTCTGGATGCCGTGTTGGTGCTAAATCCTCAGTTTACCGCAGATCCTCAAACGGTTTTGGGAAGAGGACAACTCGCATCGGAAATAGAACGATTGAAGGACCTCCTTTAGGCAAGGCCCTTCCTACCTCTTCCCAAACTTCTTCAAAACAAATCATCTACATATTGTCTTTTTTTTCTTATCCTTTAATTCCACGAACTGAAAGGTAACGATTATGTGCAACCGTGTTATGCAGGTCTTGTTCTTATCTCTTCTATTCACAGGAGCAGCCTCTGCCCAACAATGGAAGTGGCCCGATAAGTCGAAAAATCTCACCGTTTTGCCGCCGGAAACAACCGGTGAAAGTCTGCGCAATACCATGGTTGGATTCGCACAGTCTCTGGGTGTTCGTTGCTGGTATTGTCATGTCGGAGAAGAAGGGAAGCCGCTGTCCTCTTTTGATTTTGAGTCCGATGAAAAGCAGACCAAAGAAACGGCACGTCTTATGTTAAGAATGGTGAAGACCATCAACGAATCGTTCATATCCAAGATGGACAAAGCAGAGCATCTCAAGGTAACCTGTCTGACCTGCCACCGTGGAAACTTTGCGCCGCTGATGTTGGAAAGCGTGTTGCTGGACACGTATAGGGAAAAGGGGTTGTCAGAAACCATCCAGAAATACCGGGATCTTCGGACGGCATACTATGGAAGCTTCACGTATAACTTCAGCGAACAAAGTCTTCTCGACGTGGCCGGCTCCATGGATGATGAAAAGAAAAGCGGCGACGCTATTGAAATACTGAAGCTGAATTTGGAGTTCTACCCGTCGTCCGGCATGACGGCATATCAACTTGGAGATGCTTACGAGAAACTTGGCAACAAGGCCGATGCGATCAAGCAGTTTGAAATGGCCGTACAGCGGATGCCGAAAAATCCCCAAGCTAAAAAGAGACTGGAATCCCTGAAAAAATAGATATGCACCCTCGTTCCTTCGGTCGATTTTTTCTTCCGTTAATCGGAGGTTTGCTTATAGCAGGGTGTAGTACACTCAAACTGGCCTACAACAATGCCGACTTTGTTGGAACCTGGATTGCCGATAGCCATTTTGATCTGACCAGTGTTCAAAAGAAGGAGTTGGATGCATCTCTCGAACGTATTCTGGAGTGGCACCGCAGGGAAGAACTCCCAAATCTGATCCGGTGGCTTGAAAACGCCAAGTCAGAACTTGACCATGGTTTGACCGTAGCTGCCATTGACAGTTTCTTCAAGCAAGCACAGTTGCGGTATGAGACCTTCATAGATATGTCTGCGGATGAAGGAACCGTATTTTTCAAAGGACTGACGGATGAACAGATCACACATCTGGAAGACAAATCGCGCAAAGATAGCGCAGAATTTGTGGAGGATCATCTTCTCAATCGTTCTCTTGAACAAAGAAAAGCAC
>JAGQUY010000601.1 GCA_020438245.1 Bacteroidota bacterium | reverse complement strand
AAAGCAGATCAAAGACCTCTTCTTGTTATTTCGGCAGCCTCCGGAGTGACTAACCAGCTGTTATCCATCGCACGGCACGCGGTATCAGGAAACAAGCAGTCCGCCGCAGATGAACTGAACCAACTCAAGAACCGGCACCTGTCTATCGCAGAGGACCTCATCACCGATCATGATGAATTGGATGCCGTGGACCACCATATCAACGATTGTATTTCGCGTCTTGTCAATTTGGTTGAGGGCGTTTCGCTGCTGGGCGAACTGACAAACAGATCACTCGATGTTTTTGCAGCCCAGGGAGAACTGATGTCCAGCTTCATTCTGGCGTCGGCCATGCGGGAAAACGGTTTATCAACGAAATGGTTCGATGTTCGCGATGTCATGCTGACGGATCAAAACTACACCGCAGCGGTTCCTCATATCCCGTCCCTGCAGAAACTGGCACTGCAAAGACTGGCCCCGCTCGTCCGTACGCACGTTGTTGTCACCCAGGGATTCATCGGACGAACACATGACGGCGTCACGACGACTCTGGGGCGCGGCGGTTCCGATTATACGGCTGCGCTGCTCGGTAGCACACTATCCGCAGCAGCTATCGAAATCTGGACGGATGTTGACGGCGTATTGACAAGCGACCCGCGATTGGTGGAGGGGGCTTCGCGGGTCCGACAAATGAGTTTCCGAGAGGCGGCCGAGCTGGCCTACTTCGGTGCCAAGGTTCTCCATCCCGCGACTATTTATCCTGCGGTCGAGAAAAACATACCCGTTTACGTTTACAATACGCATCGGCCCGAGTCTCCCGGAACTCTGATTGCCCAGCATGTCGACACCCCGGGAGACCATGGGGTGATCAAATCGATTGCGTACAAGAAAAATATCACGATTCTCAATATTATCTCTTCAAGGATGCTCCTCGCCCATGGCTTTTTGGCATCCATTTTTGATGTCTTCAAAAGACATCATACCAGCGTGGATGTGGTGTCAACCACAGAAGTGAGTGTATCCCTTACTGTGGATAACGTCGAACATTTGGAACAAATCGTGGCCGATCTGTCCGCTATTTCCCAGGTACAGATCGAAAAGGACCGTGCGATCGTTTGAAAGAGTGTAGAACAGATGCGATACACGCCGGGTATCGCGGCAAGAATTTTTCAAGCTATACGGGACGTGAACATCAACATGATTTCTCAAGGCGCTTCAGAAATCAATCTTACATTCGTAATCGCTCAGTCAGATGTGGAGTTCGTGGTTCGTAGTCTCCACCATGAATTTTTCCCCGATCAGTCCCAAGTGAAACTGTCTGATAAGGAGAACGCATGAAAATAGCACTTATCGGCTTTGGCAAAATGGGTAAAGAGGTTGAATCCCTTGCCATATCCAAGACGCATGAGATTGTCGCCAAGTGTCACACCTCTGCTCTTCCCACGCAGGAACTTTTCAAGGACTGTGATGTGGTCATCGACTTTTCAACTCCTCATTCCGTGGTTGATCATATTCGAATGGTAATGTCCGCCAAGAAACCGATGGTAGTCGGCACAACGGGATGGTACGATCAACTTCCTCAAGTGCGAGATTTCGTCGACAACCAAGATGGCGCATTGATCTACGCCTCCAACTTCAGTGTAGGGGTGCAGATGTTTTACGCCCTGACAGCTGCTGCATCCAAACTGGCAGACAAGTTTCCTGACTATGATGCGTTTATTCAAGAAATTCATCACGTTCAGAAAAAGGATAGTCCCAGCGGTACAGCTCTTACTCTTGGCAACATTGTATTGAAGCACATGAAACGAAAAAAGAAGATCATGACAGATTCAATACTGGGTACCATTGAATCCGATTCCCTTCACATTGCCTCCACTCGTTCAGGTTCTGTGCCAGGAACGCATATTGTTGGATTTGACAGCGCAGCAGATACGATCGAGTTGAAACACACCGCACGCAACCGAGCCGGATTTGCGGCAGGAGCATTGCATGCTGCCGAATGGATAGTCAAGCATAAGGGTGTCCACGACTTTTCGGAATTATTTCCAGCGCCCTAGCTATTTATACAAACGCTATTTCGGGTCGAGGGCTTTTTTATTGGTTTCGAATACCGACAGACGTAGATTTCCCACGGAATCTCCTTGGCCAATGATACCAAGCTTGTGAGGACCTATGAATGCTGTGCTTGTTGACGCAATACGAACCCCTTTTGGAAAATATGGTGGCCTGCTCAGTTCCGTTCGGCCGGATGATATGATGGCGCACTTGCTTCGAATAATGGCCGATCGTTATCAGTTGGACAAACGACAGATCGACGATGTCGTCATCGGATGTACGATCCAGGCTGGTGAAGATGCGCGAAATGTCGCCAGAATGGCCGTCCTGATCGCCGGCCTTCCCTTCGACGTCCCAGGCCAGACGATTAATCGACTCTGCGGATCAAGCATGCAAGCTATTATCTCTTCCGCGTCGATGATTCAATCCGGACATGGAAATCTGTACCTGGCAGGGGGGGTCGAGAGTATGTCCAGGGGCCCTTTTGTTTTCTCCAAAGCGGAAAAGGCATTTCCTTTTGGGGGTTTTACTGTTTACGATACCTCGCTGGGTTGGCGGTTTCCCAATAAGAAAATCGAAAATCGGATCCGCCCTTTGAATATGGGAGAAACGGCGGAAGAAATTTTTGATCTAAGTCCTGTTACGAGGGTCGAACAGGATGAGTTCGCCTTGCGAAGCCATCAGAGGGCGCTCGCTGCATGGAAGGCAGGCGTATTTTCATCGGAGGTGGTGCCAATTACCATTCGAACTAAAAAGGGCGAGTCTTTGATTGAACGGGACGAATGCCCGAGACAGGACAGCTCGCTGGATATCCTGGCAAAATTGAAACCCGCATTCCGCAAGAACGGCACGGTGACGGCAGGAAACAGTTGCCCCATGAATGACGGTGCAAGTCTGACTCTGATGATGGAGGAGGAAGAAGCAAAGAGATCCGGGTTCACGGAGTATTTTCGCCTGCGGGCCTCGGCGGTGACGGGACTTCATCCGGATATCATGGGAATGGGGCCCGTCGAGGCATCCCGCAAAGCTCTTCAGCGTGCAGGTCTCACAATGAAGGACATGGAAGTCGTAGAAATCAACGAGGCTTTTGCTATTCAAGCCATCGCCTGCTCCAGAGAATTGGATGTTCCGGAGGACAAGTTAAATGTGAATGGAGGCGCCATAGCCATCGGGCATCCGCTGGGGGCTTCCGGTGCCCGCATCGTTGGCACTCTGGTCCACGAAATGAAACGTAGACAGGCGAAGATTGGCCTTGCAACCATGTGTATCGGCCTTGGACAAGGAATTGCGACCGTTTGGGAACGAGTAAAGACCTGAAACCAGATATGTTCACCGGCGAACAAATAATTGCTTTTTCAGGTAAGATGGCCTAATTTTTAGTCCCACAAACAGAGGCATCCCCACAGCCTCTGGGCTACGACACCCGGGTCTTCGGATTCGGGTGTTTTTTTGGACCCTTCATAATAAATCGAACGTTCGTTCGATTTTTCTCTTGACAACGTTGTAAATTGCTCCTAATTTCAGACAGCAGAGTCTTGAATCCTTTTCGTAGGGAATTCATGAACATATACTCTTGGAAAATGGCTGCGGTCGGAGAACCCCTCGCCCGCATTGAAACTCCCCTAGAATCGCTTCAACCGGAAGACGTGCTCGTGAAGATCTCGGGATGTGGTGTTTGCCACACCGACTTGGGCTTCTATTTCGACGGCGTCAAGACGGTAAAACCTCTACCCCTGACGTTGGGACACGAAATAAGCGGTTTCGTCATCGACGCCGGCCCGAATGCAAAACAATGGATTTCCAAAGCAGTTATCGTTCCAGCGGTTATGCCGTGTGGAACCTGCAACCTTTGCGTCAAGGGCCAGGGCCGGATTTGCCGTTCTCAAAAGATGCCTGGCAACCATATCGAGGGCGGCTTCGCCAGCCATATTGTCGTACCCTCCCGATATCTTTGCCGGGTAGATGTAACCTCGGCAAAAGAGCCCTTCGGCAAGTCCGGCGTCACGCTGCCTGAACTAAGCGTTGTAGCAGACGCGGTCACCACGCCTTACCAAGCCGCTAAAAGTGCAGAACTGTC
>JAGQUY010000600.1 GCA_020438245.1 Bacteroidota bacterium | reverse complement strand
TCCATTTTCCGCTTTGGTCTCGATAGGCCTGATCGGTGGCGATGTTCAGAACGCTCACCGGAATGCCCTGCGGCGTATACCGCAAATCAGGATCATGGCCCCGTCGGCCTACGATGATGGCTTTGTTTAATGTTCCTTTTGACATGATGTTTCTCCTTTTTTTATGATCTTCTTGTCAAGTGAATTCAATGTTGTCAATTACAAAGTACTGGTACATTTCAGCTGTTTCTTCTCAAAATTTGAGAATAATTCCGCCTGCGTCGAACCTGATCTCGGCAAGCCGCGATCGAGCATCTTGACTGTTCGCGCCACGATTTCCGTCGTTTCTTGAACTGAGCCGCGGCTTTTTCTAACAAGACCCCGCTGCACAGATCCTTCAATGCAGAGCAATACTCCTTTTCTGAGCGTCTTGCTGCAGATCAGCCCAAGCCGGTCCCAAGCAATAACTCGATGCAGAACTGTTTTCTTCAGACCTCCGGGGGTATCTTGTGATCGACATGAATAGATATGCAGCACCGCAAAAGGCACACCACGCTGGGTGTAGTGAACTTGCGGCTCCCCGGCCAGACGGCCTATAAGAACGGTTTTGTTAAGGCGTTGTGTCATGAATATCTCCTCCGTTTTTCTTTGCTTTATCTAAATTTGTTCAATTACTCTTTGTTCAAATGTCTTCAGTCTTCAGTCTTCAATCGATGACACTTTAATCTATGTCAGCAACCGGGCCGTTTTTTCTCAATCTTTGAGAATATCTTCATAGACCGGTGAATCAGAATTTCTTTGATTTGCGAACTCGACCGCTTTATCTTTCTCCCCCATGAACCGTCTTGATGAAATTCAACGTCAGATTGAACTGGCCGCCATCGTCTCCGAAGCGCCCGGCAAGTGGTCTGAAAATGATCTGGCGGAAAAGCTGCATACAAGCGTTTCGACCATTCGCAGGGATGTGAAATCGTTGCGGGAAATGGGTATCGATATCCGTTCAAGGAAGCTGACCTATCGTGTCGAGCTGCCCGTCGACACTTTAAACCAACTGATCGTCACCTATCTTGCCTTCGAAAACAGCGAGTCCATCAAGAATCTTCCGCTGATCATGGAGAAATTCGGATCGCGAACCCTCGGCTTCTTCATCAAGACGGCAAAGGCCATCCGTGATAAGAAAGTGGTTGAGATCGAATACCGATCCGCACAGAGCGACCGACTTGGTTGGCGGACCATTACTCCCATTGCTTTTTACAATGCCGGAAAAAGTCATTACTTGATGGCCATCCATCAGGAAACGCCCAAGATGTTTACGCTGGAGCGTATCAGGGATTTTCGCTTTCCCAATCAAAAATCATCTGTAAGAGAGATACCGGCGCTGGCTGACTTGTTCAGAAACTCGTGGGGTTCCTTCACGGGCGGCAAGCTTACCCGCGTCAGATTGCTTTTCAAGGACAACCTGGAGGGATATATGAGCGACAAATTCTGGCTGGAAGGTCAGGAAGCTCAACAGACCGACGAAGGGTTTGCCATGGGTTTGCATATAAAAATATCCAATGAATTGATTGCCTGGATCATGGGCTGGGGTGCGTCTGTCAGAGTCATTGAACCGGACGACTTGAGGGACGCGGTTCTCCGTAAGGCCCGAGCCATCGTGGCACTTTATGCTCCGTAACTTTTTGTTTTAGTTCGCATTAAAAATCCCTAACTTTTTTAATATCCTTTTTGCGGAGTATCATGAAAAAACGTCTCTTCACACCCGGTCCAACACCTGTTCCTGAAAACATTCAGCTATCCATGGCCCGGCCGATTCTCCACCATCGAAACAAGGATTTTGAGGAGATTTTTGCCGAAGTAAACTCCAATCTGCAATACCTCTTTCAAACGAAGCAACCTGTGTTGACTTTTGCATCATCGGGCACCGGAGCGATGGAAGCGGCCTTTGTGAGCTGTCTGTCCAGGGGCGATACTATCCTCAATATCGAAGGGGGCAAATTTGGAGAACGATGGACTAAGATTCCGCAGGCATACGGCATTGAAGTAGATGTTCTTAAGATAGAATGGGGCAAATCTGCTACTGCTGAAGACGTAGCGGCACGACTGAAAGCCAATCCAAAAATCAAGGCGGTCGTCATGACGCATTCGGAAACGTCCACCGGCGCATTTACGGACGTCAAGAACCTTGCCAAGGTCGTTCGAGATCAATCGAATGCACTGATTATGGTCGATGGAGTGACTTCGGTTGGTGCGATGGAGGTCAGGTTCGATGATTGGGGTCTCGATACCGTGGCCACCGGCTCACAAAAAGGACTTATGTTACCCCCGGGTCTGGGAATCCTTGCAGTCAGCGATCGAGCTTTGAAGGCACGCGAAACCAGTGATCTGCCGAAATTCTATTTTGACATCAAGCGGGCCGCCAAAGAGGTAGCCGCCAATACAACTCCTTTCACCCCGGCGGTTTCGCTGATCATGGGACTGCAGGAATCCCTGCGCATGATACGTTCCGAGGGTCTTGAGAATGTCTGGCAGCGACACGCAATGATGGCGGAATCCTGCCGTCGCGCTGTCAAAGCTGTCGGGCTGGAAGTCTTTGCAGAAAAACCTGCCAATTCGGTTACGGCTGTAAAAGTACCCTCGTCTCTCAATGCCGACCAAATTTTCAAATCCATGCGAGGAGACCATGGAATGACGCTCGCCGGTGGACAGGACCACCTGAAGGGAAAAATTTTCCGAATATCGCATCTTGGATACTATGATGTCTTCGATATGGTTACCGTTATCGCCGGCTTGGAGAAGACCTTGTCGGACCTCAAACACCCGTTCTCTCCCGGTTCAGGCGTTCAGGCCATTCAACAATTCCTAACGAACCAGAATTAAGGATCGCCATGCGCATTTTCTTCACAACATGCCTGCTTCTTTGCACTCAAGTGGTGTGGTCACAAGAATGGATTCCCGTAAAAGGACCAAAACCTTTTGGCATCAGCGGAATGGCTTTCATTGACCAGACTTCTGACGCCAGCCGCTTTCTGATCGTTCACGACAATAAAGCTACGGATGAGGGACGCCTTGCGATTGTAACCGATTATGGGCTCTTCAACCAATATACGTACCTGTTCTGGCCGGATTCCAACAACCTGCCGAAGGATCTTGAATCGATCACGAGCATCCCCGACCTTCCGGGCCAGTTCATGGTGATGACGAGTCTCGGTAAGGTTTGGCACATTACCGTCGACACGAATCTCAATGTTTCAATCTTGCGTACTTTTACCGTACCGGGAGTGCTGGACACAGACAATTTTGAAGGGTTGAGCCTGCAGAGAGTCAATACGAATTTACTGATGGTTTGGGGGCACCGAGGCGATGACAGTGATCCCGGCATGATCCACTGGGCCATATTCGACCTGAAGACTGCCCAGTTCACAGCCATCGGAAAAGAGCCCATTTCAGTTGCCTGGCCTACAAAGAGCCACGTCAGACACATATCCGATCTGAAACTGAATCCCACGGGCATTCTGTATATTACATCAGCGTCTGATCCGGGAGATGATGGGCCGTTTACCTCTGCGGTTTACCTGGCGGGTGTTTTTTCGACGTGGGACAAGGAGGTTCATTTTCGCAAGAACACCCAGTTAACACGGTTTTTCACTTTCTACAACCGAAAAACCGAGGCGATAGAATTTGTTCCGGGTCCCAAAGGAGGTATTATTTTTGGATCCGATGACGAAAACCAGGGCGGAGCGATCTGCAAAACGTGGCCTTGACCGTCAGCGTTTCCAACGAAACAAGCCCGCCATTCCCAACAGACCCGAAATAAGCATGTAGGGTATCTGCAGTAGCTCCCATACAAGAAACATTCCCGTCTGATACGGCACAAGAAACAGTTTGGCGCCATTATAGGTAATCGCAAAATCAACGACGGCTTTTGTTATCCATGTAAATCCCACTGCCCAAATCCACGATAGTTCCCAGAGCGACATCCACAGTCCCGCAGTCAAACATAATTGAACCACGAATACGGAAGAAAGATACAGGAAAAACAGCGGACTCAGTTTCAGCATAATCAAGCCATTGCTTGCCCATCGAGCGCGTTGTTGCAGAAAAGCAAACAGACCGGGGACCGGTCGTGTAACGACATACGAAGCGGGATCCTGCGCAAACCGGACACGCCACGGTGTTCGTCCTCGAATCAAGTGCATCAGCAATACATCATCTCCCGAAATACGAGTCTTAACCGATTGAAAGCCCCCTACCGCCTCGAAAGCCACACGCCGGTAGCCTATGTTCTGACCGCTTGCTGCAAAAGGATACCCGATATTCGTTATCCCAACGGCCGCTGTCATCATTGCCAGGAAATCAAACTGTTGAAATCGCTCGAAAAAACCAGTTGCATCCACTTTTGAAAACCCTATAACCAAACCCGTCTTGTCATCAAAAAAAGAAGTCATCGTTTCTATCCAGTAGCGCCCAACGACGCAATCGGCATCTGTGAACAGAAGAAGTTCACCTTCGGATGCACGAATTGCCCTATCGAGCGCGTACTTCTTGGGTGACCATCCGGCCGGCGTCTCTTGAATGGTGACCAGTTTAAGGTGAGGAAACTTCGTCGACTGCGATTTTATTAATTCGGGAGTTTTGTCGGTCGAGCGATCGTCAACCACAATGATTTCATAGTCGTCGTAGGACTGAACGACCAAGGAATCAAGACACGCTGCAATATTGGCTTCCTCGTTGCGTGCAGCTACAATGACCGATACCCGAGGGCGCCTTCCCGATCGATCTCTGCGAATCATGAATTGCCCCATCAGAAAGATCAGTCCTGCTGAAAGATAGATGATTAGGGAGATGCAAAGACAGACCAGCCAAACGGTACTCACAAACGGACCTCCGTCTTTTGGGCTTTCCATTCGAACGTCCCGAACCGACCCCATGCGCCAAAGACAACCACATAAAACGGGTGAACCAAAGCGACCAGAGGATACGACAACAAAAACCGAATCCTGCCCAGTCGAAACCCTGCAACGATCAGGAACAGCAGATCGGCCGTAACTTTCACGCCCCACGGCATCAAGAACATAATTGAATGCTCCATCCACGCTCTGGCCGGTACGTAGCTCAACAATACTGCGTTGAAGACGTAGATGGTAGTAAGAATCGCGATAATCTTCGGACTGTAGTTTCTGCTTTTTGATGCTTGTCGAATTTTCTGATGAACAAATGTTGAGAACTTTTCCGGCGGCAACGTCGGCACGGCAGCAGCCGAATCCATGCAATAGGCCGTTTTCCAGGATGTTTTCTGAACCAACCCCAGAAACAAATCATCATCCCCGGATACAAATTGCGCAATTCTGGAAAATCCGCCAACCTCCTCAAAAACCTGTCGGCGGTATGCAAGGCTCCTACCGGTAGCAGTCATCGTAAGACCAAGCGCCGAACCGGAGGCCGCCATGCCGGCCAGGGCCAATGAGTCCAGCGACAGAAACCGATCGAGCAGTCCGCCCTGCGGATCGACCGGAGAATATCCCACGACCAGACCAATTTCGTCGCGAAAATGGGCCACCATGGATGAAATCCACGTAGAAGGGGGTCTGCAATCGGCGTCGGTGAACAAAAGAATCTCACCGCCGGCTACCTTGATCGCTTCGTTCAGCGCATTCTTCTTCGGAGCCATCAAGGAATCCCCCGCATGAATGCGGATCAGC
>JAGQUY010000599.1 GCA_020438245.1 Bacteroidota bacterium | reverse complement strand
GGAGATCGTGTGAATGTGGCCGCAAGATTACAAAGTATTGCACCTGTCGGCGGACTTGCCATGGACGAAGTCTCTTTCAACGCATACGGTGTGATCCCCGGTCTCCTGCCAGACCTGATTGAGCTCAAAGGAAAGAAAAAGAAGGAAGTCGTTTACCAAGTCAGCCCGGAATCCGTCCTACAACTATTTCATTGGGTGACAGAAAAAAAGACGGCATAGAAAGGGAAAACCATGAAATCTCAAAAAGACATTGTACTGCTGGTCGACGACAATCCGACCAATCTTGGGGTTCTGTATAACACGCTGGTTCAGCAAGGCTACAAGATTCTCGTTGCGCAAGACGGCGAAAGCGCTTTGTGCCAAATCAAACAAAGGAAGCCTGATCTTATCCTTCTCGATGTCATGATGCCAGGGTTGGACGGATTTGAAACCTGCCGCCGCATCAAGCAAAACGAGTCTACTGAGGATATCCCCGTTCTTTTCATGACGTCGTTGGCGGATACAGAAAACAAGGTCAAGGGCTTTGAAGTCGGCGCGGTGGATTACATCACCAAACCCATCCAGGCGGCGGAAGTTTTAGCCCGGGTAAAAACGCACCTGTCAATCCGCCGCTTACAGCAGAACCTCGAAGAAAAGAACGGACACATCCTTTCCCAAAATGCCGAGATTCAGGCACAGAGAGATACGGTTATGGAAACCAACACTCTCTTGGAGAGGGCGTTGAGAGATCTTACAACCGCACAGGAGCGTATGGTTCATTCAGAAAAGATGGCCACTATCGGACAACTGGTTGCCGGATTAGCCCATGAGATCAATAATCCTCTTGGTGTCATTCAAAGTGCGATGAATTTTATCAAGCAGGCCGTTGATAAAACGGAGATGGCGATTGATTTGGAAAACGATCGACAGGAACTTAACGAGTTGCTTTCAATCCACCAAGCAGGTGTCGAGAGAATTCGCAAAATTGTTCTTTCACTGCTGGAGTTTTCCCATGCTGACAAACAGGAACCCGAAAAGGTTTCCCTGCACGATGAACTCGATCAGGTAATTATGGCGTTGAACAACGAATTTGCCGATCGGATTTGTTTGCTCAAGAACTACGGTAGAATTCCGCTCGTGGATGCGTATCCCGGGAAACTTAATCAGGCCTTTTTTCATATCCTGCGCAATGCCATCCAGGCAATTCCTGAAAGAGGCAAAATTACTGTTACTACGCACTTTGACGGGGAAGCGGTTCTGATTTCGTTTAAAGATAGCGGCGTCGGCATCCATGAAGATCATCTGAACAAGATTTTTGATCCCTTTTTCACAACGAGAGACGTTGGGGAAGGTATGGGCCTGGGGTTATCGATGTGCTATGCGGTGATTCGGTCCCATGGCGGAGATATTCTGGTTGAATCAGAACAAGGGAACGGATGTGAAATTTCGATCTTCCTGCCGGCCTCAACCTCTCAACTATCAGCGCAAACTCCGCCAATCGAACTGCGTTCTGAGAGACTGGTGTCATGAAGGAGAAATCAAAAACGCTTGAAGAGCTTGGGGAATCGTCGAGTACTCCGGTTTCTGCCGATAAACAGTTGGACTTTGTGAAATTTCATTCTGCCATCCACCTGATCACCAAGGATCTGGGATACGAGACAGGCGCTTCGTACATTCGAAATTTGACCCGATCGTTGGCGCTCTCCCTGGCGGTCAAGTGTGTTTTCATTTCCGAGTGCGTGGGCAACGACACCGCAAGAATGAGCTCTATCTGGTTCGCTGGAAATTTCGGAAACTCTGTAGACTATAAAGTCACGAATACACCGTGTGAGGGTGTTGTTCGGGGAGAAGTATGTATTTACCCCGAGGATTTGCAAAAACTCTTCCCGAATGACAAGGAGCTCGAAACGCTTAACGCGGAGAGCTATCTCGGTGTGCCGATTAAAGATCGCTATGGGCTCGTCCGCGGAGTGCTGGCAATAGTTGACGATCGTCCCATGTCCCACCAAAATTTCAGGCTGGAATTGTTGAAACTATTCACCGCACGCATATATACCGAATTGCATCGCGCAAGCGTCGAGGCCGAGTTGGAAAGGAAGAGCATTGAACTGGAAAGAATTCAACTGTTCATAAAGACAGTCAACTCTGCAACCGACGTACCGACCCTTTTGCATCATGCGCTGGAGATCGTCAAATCCATGGGGGGAGTAGACAAAGCCACCGCCATTGTATGGGACGAGGAAAGGGAGTGTTTCGTCCTTACGGCCGGAACCCATTTCATACCAGCGGAGGAATTGGCAATTACCTTGACCCGGGAAGAAGCGCACCTGAGGTACGTGGAGAATACAGAACCCATTGCTCATAACGTGTTCTTTATTGCAGATGCCAGAGGTCGATGCGCCGAAAATAAGCTGAAATCGATGGAAATTCCGCCCAGTTTGCTAAGCCTGCGAATCACAGCAGATGCCGACATCGTGGGATACCTGATATTTGACGTCCACAACTCGAGACTCGACAAATATATGAGTCACAAAAACTTCCTTAATGATATCCGGGAGCACTTGATTGCCGTTTTCACCAAG
Source organism: Bacteroidota bacterium (assembly GCA_020438245.1). Taxonomy (GTDB): domain Bacteria; phylum CLD3; class CLD3; order SB21; family SB21; genus JAGQUY01. The sequence goes on along the minus strand of JAGQUY010000599.1, from coordinate 482 downwards.
ATCTACCATATAGAACAATTGAAACGCCTGAATATCAAGAAAAACGAGTTCCTGGGATTTGCCGCGCACGATTTGAGGAATCCGTTGGCCGGCCTGCAGGGTTACATTGGCATGGCCAGACTGGCGTTGGAGCAAAAACAGGATATCAGAGAAGTTGCTAAAGATCTTGAGAAAGCTGCTTCGATCGTGACGCAAATGGGGGAATTGATTGCAGAGCTGCTGGATATATCCGCCATCGAATCTGGCACCATGCACTATTCCATGGAGTATCAGCCCCTCAAGCAGTTGGTTGACGATTTGGTCGAGTTTCATGGGCGGAATGCCCGTCAAAAAGATATCCTGTTGCTGATCGATCCTCTGCCCTCTGTTTCTTTGTATTTTGATCGTCAGAGAATTCGTGAGGTCTTCGACAACTTACTAAGCAACGCGATAAAGTATACGAAACCGGGCGGTATTGTTCGTTTGCACTTTCAATGGACAGC
>JAGQUY010000598.1 GCA_020438245.1 Bacteroidota bacterium | reverse complement strand
ATGAGTTTTTCGTCAAAATGGGTAATCTCCGTCTTGACGGGCAGCCGTACCTGGGGAGGCGTTTGAATCAACGATAAATCCCGGCCGCCCATCAGAGAAAAATGCAAAGTCCTCGGAATGGGTGTGGCGGTCAGGGTCAACGTGTCAACGGTCGCTTTGAGCCGGCGAAGCTTTTCCTTGTGAGTCACCCCAAAACGCTGTTCCTCGTCAACAATCAACAAACCAAGGTCCTTGAACTCAACATCCTTGGAAAGAATTCGATGAGTGCCGATCAGAATGTCTATTTCTCCCTTTTTTGTTTTCTCCAATGTATCTTTTTGCTCTTTTGGAGACTTGAATCTGGAAATCACATCCACTCGAACCGGGAATTCTCGCAGGCGGCTGGAGAATGTTTCAAAATGCTGATCTGCGAGAATTGTCGTTGGTACCAGCACCGCAGCCTGTTTTCCGTCGTGGACACACTTGAACGCCGCACGAATGGCCACCTCGGTTTTTCCATACCCGACGTCGCCGCAAACCAATCTATCCATGGGAGTCTCTGATTCCATGTCCTGTTTGACTTCAGCAGTCACCTTACTCTGATCGGGTGTATCCTCGTATTCAAACGATCCTTCCAGTTCATGCTGAAGATGAGCATCGGGACCAAATTTGAATCCCTGTCTCATTTTTCGTTCGGCATAGAGTTTGATGAGATCTTGGGCAATGTCCTTGACCGTTTTCCTTGTTCGAGATTTCAATTTCTCCCATTCACCGGACCCCAACTTGTTAAGTTTCGGTTCAACACCTTCTGCTCCCGAAAATTTCTGAACTCGCTGAAAATGAACCAAGGGAACAAAAACCTTGTCTCCGTCTTTATAAAGAATCTTCAGACATTCTTCTACGTGGTCGCCCTGGACAACCTTTTCCAAGCCGGCGTACTTTCCAATGCCGTGATCAACATGCACGACAAAATCACCTGCCTTGAAAAGGCTGAGATGGCGAAGTGCCTGCGCGCTCTTAAACCGGCGATAAACCCGGAATCGTTTGCCGCGGCCAAAAATCTGATGATCGGTGTATACGTTTAGACCGGCTTCGGGAAAGGAAAATCCCTCGTGCAGCTCACCGACCCCAATACGATAGTCAACACCGGACCGGCACTGTTCCTGATCAAGCAAATCATCCAACCTCTCTACCTGTCCGGAATTGTTGCAGAGAATGAAATGTTTCATCCCGGAATCCGTTGAGACAATCTTTTCGCGCAGCAATTGCACATGACCATTGAACGATTCTGCGCCAAACGTCTTGAAAGCTATCCCCTCATGCTCTCTTCTCGACAGTCTGCAAAAGTGAACCTGCAGGCCGACGTCCAGATGTTGCCGAACCTCTTCAGAGGTTTCAAAGAGTAGAGACGGCATCTGTGATTCAGGAATCTGCATCTTTCGATTTTCATATTGATGTACAATTTCTTCCCAGTATTTCTCCACGGCGGCAGAAGCCAACTCCGGCTCGAAGCGCAGAATAGCCCTCTTGTCCGTCCAATACCTCATCATGGTTTCCCTGTCGGTGCCGAACGCGCCCGTTGCCGCCCGCGGATAAAGGGTGACTTGGGCAATACTGTTCAGGGATCGCTGACTCATCACATCGAAGCTGCGAATGGAGTCGACTGAATTGCCCAGGAACTCCAGCCGGACGGGATTTTCCATGGCAAAACCGAACACATCTATGATTCCTCCGCGAACCGCATAGGTCTG
>JAGQUY010000597.1 GCA_020438245.1 Bacteroidota bacterium | reverse complement strand
GCCCGCTGGGGGTATAGTATCTTGCAATGGTGATTCGCACGGCGGATCCGTCATTAAGATCCCACTGGTTTTGCACGAGTCCTTTGCCAAAACTCCGCTCTCCGACAACCAGGCCCCGGTCGAGATCCTGGAATGCGCCCGCAACGATTTCAGAGGCGGACGCGGACGCCCGGTTGATCATGATGACGACGGGGTATTTTCTGTAAGTTCTCTTGTCCGATGAAAAAAAGTTCTGCACCGAACCCGGTATGCGGCCGCGCATGTAAACAATCATCTCGCCGCCCGGCAGAAATTTATCCACGATCATTTGCGCCTCTTCAAGGATGCCGCCTCCATTATTACGAAGATCCAAGATCAGTTGCTTCATACCCTGTGCTTCCAATTCCTGAAGTGCCTGTTCAATCTCGTCGGCCGTGGTCTGCGCAAAACGAACGAAACGAATGTATCCGGTTTTACTATCCAGCATGAACTTCGCATCCACACTGTAGACTGGAATTTTGTCCCGCACGATGCTGAACTCCAACAGCCCGTCCATCGCTGGACGGTCGATACTTACATGAACAACCGTCCCCTTCGGGCCGCGCAGCTTCTTGACTGCATCCTCAACGGTGATTCCTTTGGTCGATTCCCCATCTATCTTCATGACCCGATCACCGCCTTGTATGCCGAGCCGCTCTGACGGACTTCCGACAATCGGCGTTACAATTGTTAATTGACCGTTGATAACGTCTATTTGACTTCCAATCCCTTCAAAGTTGCCCTGAAATTCTTCTTTAACCTGTTTGAGCTCTTTCGGCGGAATGTAGACGGAATGCGGATCCAGACCTTTCAGAACACTAACGATGGCGTCATCCACCAATTTGTCCGTATCGACCTCTTCAACATAGGCCTTGGAAATCAAATCCATGACCGAGTTGAACTTGACTATATTTCGATACGTATTCTGACCGATATTGGTGAAGGCGAACGCAAAAACGCAGCCGATCAACACGGATCCGAAAATTAGCTTTCGTTTTTTCATATATTCCGCTCCTTTAACGGACCGATCACATGGATCGGGAAAAGTTCATCTTAAAAGTTACGTTCCAGCACCTGTTAGGTTGCAAAGAAACTGGCCAATGAGGAAGGATACAGCTGTTTTGATAGACCCGCTCAAACCCCTCTTCCGACATCGAGACCGTCTCGACCGGATACCACCAGATTTGAGCTTCTCGATCAAACTCCCAGCGGATATGAGTCCTCATCCATTCGTCCTTCATACCCATTCCCTTCACGCCCGAATGCTCTCCTTTGCTTCCAAGTTTTCGCTTTTTCAATTCGCGGTTGTCGATGTAATAATACCGATCCTCTGCATCCGCCGCAAGCATTGTCAGATTCAACTCCGTACCAAATTGAGTTTCAAGCACCCGATCGGATTCGTTCCAGACCTCGTACCGGACAGTCAACTCAGTTCTTCCCGCCGTCAGGCCAAACGATTTTGTCATTCTGACCGTCTGTTTGTCCACCAAGCCCTGTCGTTCAAAAAACAACTCTGCAGACGCGCCTTGCGAGTGATCCCTGAATGACCAGGGCGTATCGGCAAAATCACCGCGATCTTTGTAGTTCCCTTTGTATATGTTTTCCAGCGTAACGCCACGGGCGAAAAAATGATCGACAAAACAATGTCGCGGAAAAACATCATAAAGCAGATATTCTTCCAAGTGCGCTTCCTTACTCATCACCCTATCGTGAATACTTGCGATTTCATCCTTCCCGCGTTTTTCCCCGCCTGAGCCTTCGGACTTCCCGGCCGCCTCGTCGACCAGTCGATGATGATACCCTTCTTCCCGTCTCTGCAGTGCATCGGCGAAGTTGATCGGCACGTCTTTGTAATCGAGCTGAAAAGCAGATCCGCCCTGTTCGAGGCTCCAATACAGATTCAAGCCGTGTGATTCGAGCAACACTTCGTCGAACCCGTCGCTATCAAAGTCGCGAATCTCCAAATGCAGCCATGCGGTATCGTCCTCATGATCCACCGTGTCCAAATACTTCTCACAGATCAGCATTTCTTTGTACATGGCATATCTGATGTTATTGAGATAAACACCGCCAAACACACCGTGCCAATAAGGACAATTGCATTGCGAGGCCCACAGGTGATCCTGAGCGGTCTCCAAAAGGGCTGCCTGTTCGGAGCTGCGCTCGCCCGCAAGGGCTGCTTTGGACATTTGCAAACGGTTGCTGAGCC
>JAGQUY010000596.1 GCA_020438245.1 Bacteroidota bacterium | reverse complement strand
GTTTGTCATATGCGTCGGTCTGGGTTTGGGGTTCTTTTCTTTGATGGGATTCTCAATCGGCGGCGGTAAGTACGATCTGCTTTATCTGGCGGCATGTTGCGGTCTTTCCAGTACGGCGATCGTCGTCAAATTGTTATACGGGAAATTTGAGCTCGATACTCTCGCCGGACGGATTACGCTGGGCGTACTCGTGTTTCAGGATATCTGGGCGATTGTTCTGCTGGGTATCCAGCCCAATTTGGCCAATCCGGATATTCTGATCATTCTTCTCTCCTTTGCCAAAGGCGGCCTGCTTGTCGGTGTCGCCCTGCTCATCAGCAAATTCATTCTGCCGAAATTGTTCAAGTCCATCGCAAAAATTCCGGAGCTGGTCCTGGTGGCATCGCTCGGATGGTGTTTTCTCATCTGCAGTCTCGCAGGGGCGCTTGATTTGTCCATTGAAATGGGTGCACTCATTGCCGGCGTTGCGATTTCGACGTTTCCATACAACCTGGATGTCATTGCCAAAGTCATCAGTATTCGGGATTTCTTTGTGACGCTTTTTTTCGTCGGTATTGGAATGAAGATCCCAAATCCGATGGACGATCTGGGCATTTTGGGTCTTGCCTTCGTGGCGGCTCTCTTTCTCATCGTTTCCAGATTTCTATCGGTGTACCCGGTCCTCTATTCGCTTAAACAGGGCAATCGGATCAGTCTGCTCCCTTCCATAAACTTGGCGAGTATTTCCGAATTCTCGCTGGTCATCGCTGCGTTGGGTCTTGGCTCCGGTCACATCGACAACCGGATTCTTTCCATCATCGTCTTCATCTTTGTAATCACCTCGATTGTGGCCCCATATATGATCAACTATAACCAGCAAATCCAGGCCGGGTTATCCAAGATTCTTCCCAAAATAGGCTTCAAAGACGTCCAGACTGTGGTGGAGAAGAGCGAAGAGGAATCGGAAAAAGAAATTGCTCTCCTCGGCTTCTTTCGAGTGGCCAGTTCCCTGATCAAGTCCATCGAGGACATTAAAAACGCCGGGAAAGATCGAAAAGAAATTGCAGACCTGCTTGAAAAAATTGTCGTGGTTGACTTCAATCCCAACGTACACGCAAAGCTTCATGCGCTCGGTGTCAAGGCTATCTACGGAGACATTTCCAACATGGATACCCTCCACCATGCAGGCATTCACGGCGCCAAAATTGTCATCAGCACGATTCCCGATACCGTATTGGTCGGGACGGATAATCTCAAAATGATCAAACAAATTCAGAGTCTGTGCCCCCATGCCAAAATTATTGTCACCGCGGAAAGCAGTCAGCGGGCCCTGAAAATGTATGCGGAAGGCGCTGACTATGTTTTTATGCCAAGAACGTTGGCGGCCGAACATCTGACGGGCGTGGTAAGTTCTGCTCTGAACGGCAACCTTGAATCCGTTCGAACGAATCAAATCGAACAGCTGAAACTGTCCGAGGAAATCATTAGCTAAGTAATGTAAAACACTTCAACGCCGCGTCGAAATCATGAATCTCACTTTACACGATAATTTTCAACGCTTCCTGAAGCGCGCAAAAAGGCGATCCAGGAACCTGCTGGACAATGCCTACGTCAAACTCTGGGGGGCTTTGTTCTCCATTGTAGTGGTGTCCGGATATCTTGTCTATTGGTTTGAACAGTCCGCCGACCAGAACAAACCCACAACTATCACCGATTGGATGACCGGCATCTGGTGGGGCTTTGTCACGATATTTACTATCGGGTACGGGGACGCTTACCCGGCGACTTTTGGCGGACGGTTAACGGCGGTAGCCGTCATGATCGCGGGCATCGCGGTGATTTCGGTGTTGACTGCGACGATATCCTCAACCTTTGTTGAACAATCCATTCGAAAGGGCCAAGGCTTGGAGACTGTAAAAGAGAAAAATCATGTCGTGATCTGCGGATGGAATTTTAATGTCGAAGACATTGTCCGGGCGCTCATCGATGAAATGACCTATCCCACGATCGTTCTCGTCAACGGTAGTGAACCTGCAATGATGGATCAGTTTGCAAACCGGCATAGAGACGCAGAAATTCATTTTGTGGCCGGAGACTTTGCCATGGAGAGCGTTCTGGACCGCGCCAACATCCGGCTGGCAAGTTATGTGATCATCGTTGCCGACACCGGCCAGCAGACAGCGAACAAGGCGGACGAAAAAACCATTATTGCGGCACTGGCCGTGAAAAACATGAATCCCAAGACAAGACTCTTTGCCCACGTGGTCAACCCCGAGAACCTCTCTCATCTTCGTCGCGCAAAAGTCGACGACGTTGTAATCAGCGACAAATACTCAGGTGTCCTGCTTGCCCGGCACATCACCAATCCGGGTGTTCCAAGGGTCGTGGACGCCCTGTTGGCCTTGCAGAATCAGACTGATCTTGTCCGCCGGCCGGTTCCCGATTCGATGATCGGAAAGACCTTTCTTGAAATGAGTACCTTCTTTAAGACGGAGTACAACTCAATCTGTATAGGGGTTACAAAGGAAACCAAGTCCATCGCGATGAACGACCTGCTCTCGGATGACAACTCCTATCTTGATCAGTTCATCCGTCAGAAGCTCCAAGAATCGGGCCGAAAATTTGCCGAGGAGGAGCGACTAAGTCTGGAACTGAATCCACCGGCCGATTTGATCATAGAAAAACACTTTGCTGCCATAGTTATTGGACAAAAAAAGTTATAATACCATGCTTGAAATCGAATTCTTAAAGAAGTTTCCGTTGTTTGCCGGGTTATCCGATGTCAAACTGAAAAGCCTGAAGACGATTATTCGCGAAGCCGATTATCCTGTCGGCAGTGTCATTATCAAGGACGGTGATCGTGGTAATGAAATGTTCCTGCTCATCGATGGAGACGTTGAAATTACCAAACAGATGATGATCAAAATGGACAACCAGGACACCGGCAGCAAGGACAAGTCCCTTCTGCGCTTGAGTTCCAAGTACTACGCCTGTTTCGGAGAAATGGCGTTATTTGAAGAAAAAAGTGAACGGTCGGCAACCGTAAGCGCGGTGACAGCCTGCAAGGTCGGGATCCTGACTCAGGAAGAATTTACAAGACTTGTCCAAACTGATTTCGAGCTCGGTTATATCATCTTCCGAAATCTTTCAAAGATCATCAGTGACCGTTTGAAAAAAGCCAGCAAAGATATTCTGAAATTGACGACTGCCTTTGTTCTGGCTGTGGAAAAATAGCTCCGCGTTCGATGTTGGCAACCGAAAAGGCTTTTATGAAAATTCTTCTTACAACCTTACTTTCGGTGGCGGGCTTGGCATGCGGTATCCGCGAAAATGCCGATCTTCTTCTGATCAACGGCAAGGTCATTACACTCGACGATACGACACCGGTAGCTGAAGCCATTGCTGTTCGGGATGGACGGATCATTTCTGTCGGTTCCAGTAACGACCTTCAACAGCGATTTATCGCCGCACATTTCCAGGATCTAAAGGGTGCCACCGTGGTTCCCGGACTCAACGATGCTCATCTGCATGTGATGGGTGTGGGTCGCTTTCTGATGAGGCTTAACCTGGTGAATACGGACTCCTATGCTCAGATCGTTGAAATGGTCAAAGAAAAAACGAAGTCCATGCCTTCGCATTCTTGGATCAAGGGCAGGGGCTGGGACCAAAACGACTGGGCGGACAAAAACTTTCCTCTTCATCAGGCATTGAGTGAAATAAGTCCAAACCATTTCGTTGTTCTCGACCGGATAGACGGACATGCCAAGTTGGTAAATAAAAACGTCCTTGATTTGGCCGGCATCTCAAGAATCACCCCGGACCCTGCCGGCGGCAAGATTGTCAGGGACTCCAACGGAGATCCAACCGGCGTACTCATCGACAACGCGGAATTGCTGGTTACTCCGCTTATCCCTCCCTCCTCCTTTGAAGAGGACA
>JAGQUY010000595.1 GCA_020438245.1 Bacteroidota bacterium | reverse complement strand
AAGCGCTCTACGCGGACATGGGCCATTTCGGCCGTCGGCCGATCCGAATGGCATGGTTCGCCTTGGTCTATCCCGCGCTTCTTATCAATTATTTCGGCCAGGGCGCATTCATGCTGGAGCATCAGGTTGGCGATGGCGCCAATCTTTTCTACTTGCTGGCTCCGAAGTGGGCCTTGATTCCCGTGGTGATCATGGCCACCAGCGCGACCATCATAGCAAGCCAAGCATTGATATCCGGCGCGTTTTCAGTGACCCAACAGGCTGTGGGATTGGGCTTTCTTCCGAAAATAAAGATTGTACACACCAGCGCATCGGTACGCGGACAAATTTATATGCCGGCCATCAATTGGATGCTTTGTTTCGGATGCGTGAGTCTTGTGCTCATTTTCAAGACGTCCAGTGCACTCGCAGCCATATATGGTATTACCGTCACCGCAACCATGGGTTTGTCTTCCATTGCTCTTTTTTACGTAGCTACGCGTATCTGGGGTTGGAAGTCTATTGGGATTGGTATCGTGTGTCTGATCTTCCTGACGGTCGACGTCAGCTTCTTTGTATCCAATGCGCTCAAATTTTTCGAGGGCGGATTTGTTCCGGTCGTGATTGCATGGGGTCTTTTTTCCATCATGCAGTTGTGGTCGTGGGGAAAACAAAAACTATCTCTCATCTATTCTCCCGAAGGTCTTACCGTCAGCGAACTGCTTTCGCTCAAAGATGTTGAATGGCGCGGCTATTTCCCCAGACAGGTTTGTTTCTTTGCCGCCTCGCCGGTCACCTCCCTGGAAAGCATGATTCCTTTAACCCTGCAGACGTTCATGCAGCGGATTCATGTATTGCCGTCTGAAATCGTTTTTGTCACCATCAAGATCCACAATGAACCGTTTGTCGATGGGGAACGGGTTGAACGATACCAACTGCAAGACAACATGTTCTCCATAGTAATCAATTATGGGTACATGGAAGACCCAAAGATCCTCGATATTCTTGAAGAACAGAACGTCAAAGGAAATATAGTGGTTGGGGATCACGAAATTTTTTCCGACTGTGATGAGGGATTTCACAATCTCCGAGTACGGTTGTTTCGCAATCTCATGCGTCTTTCCCTGCCCTCCTACCGGTATTTCGGTCTTCGTGGTCAATCCAAGATTATGAAGGAAGTTATTCCCGTTGAGTTTTCTTCTGATAAGGCTGCTCTTTTGTCCGTTGACTACTAGGTTTCTGTTCCGAAAAGTTGTCGTCTGACCATAGGGATTAGACAAAGCCAGATTCCCCAAAGGGGATTTGGAAGCAACAAGGCTGTCCTAATATCTATTGTTGCGTGCTGCGGACATTTTCCATAAATTCAATAATATAGAACCGCGACTCCGGTCCATTCATGGTTCCTACCTACTGCTTACATAGATTTCTTATGCTCAGCTTGGTTTTTTGGCTGATCTTGACGCCGCCGAGCTTCGGCCAAGAGACGGATCAATTTGAACGGATAAGTCTCGAGAGCGAGCTGTCCCACGGCACCGTCTATACCATTCTACAGGATCATACCGGATTCATGTGGTTCGGAACAGAGGGCGGCTTGAATAGGTATGACGGGTATGGTTTCATAACCTACTTCCACGATCCACAGGATTCCCTATCGCTAAGCAACAGCAATATTTCCGCGATGGCCGAGGATTCGGCAGGATTCATCTGGCTCGCGACGTGGGGAGGCGGATTAGAACGGTTTGACCCGTCTTCGGAGTCCTTCAAACATTACCGGCACAATGAGACAAGACCCGGTTCCATCAGCGATGACCGGGTTCAAACGCTCTACGTGGATCCCAAGGGAACGTTGTGGATTGGGACCTATTCAGGCGGTCTGAACAGGTATGATCCTGAGGAGGACCAATTTGAGGTTTTCAAGAATAACCCGGCGGACAATGCAACTTTGAGTAATAATAGAGTCTGGACGATTCTGCAGGATTCAATTTTCCTGTATGTCGGGACGACGAATGGCCTCAACCGGATGAGGGTGGATCGGCCCATGGCCGGGTTCGAAAGAATTTTCAGTAACTCTTCGAACCCGTCCACGTTGTCGCACAGTTTTATCAGGTCGCTCACCAAGACTCGCCGCGGAGATTTTTGGATTGGTACACAGGATGGACTCAACGCCTTTGATCCGGTCACCCTGAAATCGAAGCGCTTTCTGC
>JAGQUY010000594.1 GCA_020438245.1 Bacteroidota bacterium | reverse complement strand
CCGGTGTTCATCAGGTTCTTGATTTTGGCCGCTTTGTCCGGGCGTTCAAAGTCTATGACGAAAAGGGCGGTGAACTGCTCACGCAAAAAATCTCCACCAATGACTGGCGCATCCTCGAGCCTTCAAAGGTCCGGCGAATTGACTATGAAATAGACGACTCGTTCGACATGGATATCAAAGATCATCCGATCTATCCGATGAGCGGAACCGGAATCAATGAGAACTATACTATTATTAATCCGCACGGCGTATTTGGCTACTTTTTCAACCTGAAGTCGGTACCTGTCAAATTAAGAATCAAGTATGATCCTTCTGACAAGCTTGGGACTGCTCTTGAAAAAGACAATGCCGGATTCTACCGGGCCGCTTCCTACTACCAGCTGGCGGATTCTCCAATCTTACTTGGCGACATGACCGTCTCGTCGCTGGAGATCGGTGATATTGACGTAGAAGCATACGTTTATTCACCGAATCCGATTATCAATGCAGATACCGTGATGGCGCTTTCCAGGCAGGTACTCGAATCGGCGTATGCGTTTGTCGGCTTTGCTCCGGTGAAGCGATACGCCTTTCTTATGTATTTCAGCGCGACCGAAGATGCTGAAAAAATGCCTGTTCTGAACTACGGTGGTGCACTGGAGCATTCCTACAGTTCAACGTATGCGTTACCGGCCATGCCAAGATTTCTTCCCCAATTGAAGGATATTATTGCACACGAATTCATGCACATACTCACTCCGTTGAATCTGCGCAGTGAGGTTATCGCCAACTTCGACTATTCGAGACCGACCTCGGAAGATCAGCATTTATGGCTCTATGAAGGCCTTACGGAATGGGTGGCCCATATCATGCAGCTTCGCAGCGGCGATATTACCATGGAAGAGTATCTTGACCGGATGTCGAATAAGATCAACAACGCCGAAGGCTACAGTTCAGATTACAGTCTTACGCGACTCAGCGCGGAGTGGTCCACCGATGCCGGCAACAAGCAGTACGGAAATATATACCAGCTTGGTGCTCTGACGGCGAACGCGCTGGATATCAAATTGTTGCAGCTTTCGGGAGGTAAGCGAGGATTACAGGATGTTTATCTTCAACTCATCAAGAAATATGGAAAAGACAAACCCTTTGACAACAAGACCTTTTTTAATGAGATCATTGCCATGACGTATCCTGAAATTGGCGAGTTTATCGAAAAACACATCAAAGGTGCTGAGCCGCTAGACTATAAATCTGATTTTGCAGCATTGGGTATCAACTATATACCTAAACGAGCTCCTGCCAGGCCGGGTACCGTTTATGGTATCAACATCGGTGTGAAAGAGGGAGAACTCGTCATAACCGGCTTTTCCGGGGAGTATCGTGATATAGGATTGAAGGAGGGCGATGTGTTGGAGAAATTGTTCGATGAAAAAGTCACCTTGGCAAATGCACGCTCCTTTTTTTCCAGAAAGGACAGCATGAAAGCCGGTGACAGTTATCCGATTACTGTTCGGCGCGCGGGGAAGTCTATGAACATAACCGGAAAACTGTTCCCTAAAATGGACTACCACGTCTTTGAGGTGGATGACAAGGCTTCGAAAAAGGCAAAAGCCCTGCGCGAGATTTGGTCGAAGAATCACTGACGCCGACACACGGTAGAGAAACACCCGATGAATTGAAACGCCGATCCGAGCGGTCGTAACGATCCGGTCAATTCATAGACATTACGGAAGCTTACTGCCCTAACTTTTGCCGAGTCGGTTGTCAATCCTTCTGAAGATTCGGGTCCCCGATGCTTCATGGTTGCTCCTTCCTTGGTATCTTACTCATGGCTCTTTCTGACAGCGCTGTGATCGTGAGGGAGGGATTTACTCCGGGATTGGCAGAAATCATGGAGCCGTCGCAGATGAACATGTTTTCATATCCGAATATGCGATTATCCCGATCAATTACTCCTTCCGATGAATCTGCACCCATCGGACTTCCACCCAGAATGTGGGCTGTTGTCGGAATGCCGAAAACCGTCTCGGTGAGCAAAGCCATGGGTTTTCCGTTCACAATTTCCGAATATTTTTCAGCCAGGATGCCCGCTTCCGGCACAAATGCAGTCGGGGCCGGTCCGTTCTCCATTTTTGATTTCATACCAAAGCGTCCCCTTGTAAACCGCAGCGTGCTGTCAATCGTTTGCATGAATAACAGAATCTGTGTGTACTTTGACCAATCCGAAACGAAATAGGCTCTCAGCGACCTCACGGGTTCTTTGAAGAATCCGCCGATGGCACGGAGAAATCGGATACCCCACCAACTGCCAAACGCCACAGGGGCCCCCAGCAAACGCCAGAATCCGGAGCCGGACGAATACCGGACCGGCTCCAGATGACTATTTTCATCGGTGTGAAGGATGGACCCTATCGCAATACCATCGGAAAACACGTTTTCCTTGTCAAACGTCGTGACTCCAAGCAGGCTTTCCGAGTTGGTACGGACCTTCCTTCCCACCATGTCGGACAATCTTGGGAGAGACGTCTTCTTGAGCTTCAGAAGAAGCGGTACGGTTCCCAGCACACCGCCCGCAAATACGACCCCTCTGCATCGTACGCCGCCTGCTTTCTTGAAGAACGTTGTGGAAGAACGCCACGATACTTCATAGCCGTCTCTGCCGTCCATGGACTCTATTGGCCGAACATCTTCAACCAGCGATTCGGCCATAATGGTCGCGCCAAGAGCCTGGGCCAGGTGCAGATAATTCTTGTCCAACGTATTCTTTGCATTGAAGCGGCAGCCCAACATGCAGCCGCCGCAAAAAGTACATCCGGCACGTTCGGGTCCTTTGCCGTCGAAATACGGATCGGGAACCGTCTTACCGGATTCTCCGAAAAAAACGGCGACGTGGGTGGCTTCAAAAGTTTTTTCTCTGCCAATTTCGGCGGCAAGCTTCTGAAGCGCCAGATCGCCCACTTCCAGTCGTGGGTTGACCGAAGTTCCCAGCATTTTTTCGGCAACCGCATAGAACGGCATCAATTCTGTTTCCCAATCTGCCAGGTGTGACCAGGTGGGTGATTGAAAAAATTTCTTCTTTGGGACAGGCAGTGTGTTGGCATAGACGAGCGAACCGCCGCCAACGCCGACGCCGGAGAGCACCGTCACATGTTTGAAAAAGGTCAGTTTGAACAGG
>JAGQUY010000593.1 GCA_020438245.1 Bacteroidota bacterium | reverse complement strand
CACTGAGAAATATCATCAGGATGTAATTTTGAAGTCGTCCGCTCTGAATCGGCTGCATTCCAATTCCAATTCGGGCCGTCATGAATCCGACAAGGTCCACAGCACCGTCCACAATATTCCTATCAAACCAGGCACACGCTGCAGCGACCCTGAATAGCCCTTTTTGTACGATCCACGACCAGATTTCGTCGATATACCACTTATTCTCCAAGTGCACATACAAGCGACCCAATGTCTTCCGCAATGGGTCATGTGCCTCTGACGTCCACTCCAAAGGTCGTCGGCCATATAGAATCCATGCCATCGCAATGCCCAATAGGGCAACCGCTGTGGCGGCAACGGCGATGGTGAGATGAAAAGCCGGGACATGGTGCCAGTCGGGATTGAGAAAAGCCGAGTAGGTTGGAATCCCGAGTAACGATGCGATCTCAGGGCTTGCCATCAGGCCAGCCACCATTGAAAGTGCAGCGAGAACCATCAGCGGCACCGTCATTGACCATTCAGATTCATGCGGGTTCTTATCTTTGGGCAGGCGGCCCCAGAATGCGACAAAACACAGCCTGAACATATAAAACGCAGTTAAAAATGCGGAAGCAACGGCGACACCATACAGAACATACCCATGAACAGAGCCTGCATCCAAACATACTGCGAGAATCTCGTCCTTACTCCAGAATCCAGCAAAGGGCGGAATTCCGGCCAGGGCGACCGATCCCACAAGAAATGTACCCACGGTTATTTTCAGGTTCGACTTGAGACCACCCATTTGCCAGATGTTGTTTGAGTGTATCGCGTGGATTACGCTGCCGCTTGCAAGGAACAATAACGCTTTAAAAAAAGCGTGAGTAAACAAATGGAAGGTTCCCGCTGTTCGCCCCATTAACGCCAATTGAGTGCCGTGCTCCCCTGCCATCACGCCGACGCTGCCGCCGATGCCCAGTGCCAGCATCATGAAACCCAATTGACTTAACGTGGAAAAGGCCAGAATTCTCTTGATATCGTGCTGTGCCACCGCAATTGTGGCAGCAAAGAGCGCGGTAAATCCGCCAATATAAGCCACAAATAACATCGTGTCCGGTGATTGGGCAAAAATAAACATGGACCGTGCGACAAGAAAAATGCCCGCTACCACCATGGTCGCTGCATGAATCAATGCGGACACGGGCGTCGGGCCTTCCATCGCATCCGGTAGCCAGATGTGCAAAGGAAATTGCCCGCTCTTTCCCATGGCACCGAGGAATATCAAGAACGGAAATGCTCGGGCCAGCAACTCAGTCGTTGCGCCGTACTGTTCTTGAAGTTGTACGAAGTTGAAGGTTCCGAAATAGCCCCAGCAAATAACCACGGCCATAAAAAAGCCCAAGTCTCCGGCACGAGTGACTGAAAACGCCTTCTTGGCGGCATCGGCAGCAGATTTCTTGTCGTAGTAGTAACCAATCAGCAGATAGGAGCAAAGTCCGACCAGTTCCCAAAAAATAAACATTTGCAGGAGATTGTCCGACAACACGAGACCAAGCATGGAGAAGGTGAACAGCGAAAGATATGAGAAAAACCTGGCCTTGCCTTCTTCGTGTCGCATGTACCCGATGGAATACAGGTGCACCAACGAGGATACCGTGGTTACAACGATCAGCATCATCACCGACAACGGATCAATAAAAATTCCGACGTTCACTTGCAATGCCGTTCCTAAAGGAATCCAGGGTATGGACAGCGTTTGGACGTTTCCCTTGCCGGCAAGCATTTCCAACAAAATTCCAATACTCAGGATAAAAGAACCCAGTACCGAGAGGCAGGAGATCCAAATCGTTATGCGTTTATGGTTATTTGTGCCAAGGGCCGTAACCACAAAGGCCAAGAAGGGCAAAACGGGAATAAGCCAGGCCATTTCATAAAAGGATATCATATTGGTTTAGCCCTTCAGTGTCGTCAAGCCGCTAACCTCGACAGTCTTGAAATTCTTATACACGGCCATCACAAGCGCAAGCGCTACGGCAGCTTCAGCAGCAGCTACGGTAATAATAAAAACGACAAAAATCTGACCGGTAACCGAATTTGGATACAAGAACCGGTTAAAGGACACGGCAGCCAGATTGACGGCGTTGAAAAGAATTTCTATGGAAATGAGCATCGAAATAACCGAGCGTCGGATTAACAAGCCGGCCAAGCCGATACAAAATAGGATCAAACTGAGCATCAGATAGTGATATAATCCGATCATGGTACTGTCCCCCCTCCTCGATCACTCTTTTCAGCCAACTGTTCGAATTTAGGCTCCGTCGACCTGACGAGACGACTGTCTTGGCGGGCAATGTACAGCGCTCCGAGCAGGGCAACCAGCAGCAGCACGGTCACCAGATCAAACGCCAGAATGCG
>JAGQUY010000592.1 GCA_020438245.1 Bacteroidota bacterium | reverse complement strand
GGTAAATTTTCCTGTTGGTTGAGTTATGCACTGGCAAAAGCGGAAGATGACATCAAGGATATCGAATTTGACGGGGGTCTTTTTATGAAACGGACCGGCAAGGTTCCGCGTCTGAACGATCAGCGCCATACGATTTATGCCGACATGATCTACCGGCCCGATCAGAAATGGACATTCAATCTATCCTGGCAATATTTTAAAGGTTGGCCAAGAACGGATTATACCTACCGCTATCAAACGCTTGGAAACGGAGATCTTCATTTCTATGCCGTGGCCGGAGAGTATAACGGAACTCTGTACCCTGCGTTTCACCGAATGGATCTTCGCATCAATCGGCATTTCGTCATCGGGAAGACACGGCTGTCCGCGTTTCTTCATCTGATCAATCTGTACGATCATGCCAACCTCAAGAAGTTTGATCTGGATACGAGAGATGACGAAGGTAATTACTCTTTGGACAATCAGGGAAATTATGTTCCGTTTCGCGACGATACCTATTGGTTCGGTCTGACACCCGTCATCGGGATGAGTTGGGAGTTCTAGAACATCCCATCTTGGTCTGATCCGTATTTCTTTCAGGAGGTGTTTATGAAAACAGGCATTTTCTTGTTCCTTATTTGTCTTTACTCGACTGAGGCTTTCCCGTCGCCGGATCGTCACGGTTCCATACAAGGTACCGTCGTGGACTCGGCCGCTTCACAGCCAATACGCGGAGTCAACATTACAATCGAAGGAACACGTCAGGGCACCACCACGGATCGCAACGGCACGTTTGTACTGAAAAATATTGCTGCCGGAACGTATACAATAAAATTCAGTCACATTGCCTATGCAATAAAGAAGATTTCCTATGTGCAGGTGAGTGCCGAACAAACACTGAACATCGGAACCATTGTTCTCAGCGAAAAACCGATCCTCCTGAAAGAAATCGTAATCTCCCCCGGCACGTACAGCGTCGGAGGTCTGGAACCGTCAAAACAGTCGCTGACCAGCGAAGATATTGAAATGATGGGTTTTGCCGAAGACGTGACCAAGGCCGTGCAGCGAGTACCCGGTATTGTGGGTGATGATTTTTCGGCCAAGTTCAGTATTCGGGGAGGCGATCGCGATGAGGTGCTATTTCTGCTGGATGGCATGCAGATTTACAAACCGTATCACCAAAAGGACTTTGGCGGTGGTTTGTTCAGCACGATCGATATTGAAGCCGTCCAGCAAGTCGATGTTCTCACAGGTGGTTTTACAGCAGACTACGGTGATCGAATGAGTGGCGTGTTGAACATGACGTCCAAGCGGCCGACTCATGGCCGGGAATCCTCTGTGGGTTTGAGCCTGACGACGATGAAAGCTTTTACGATGAGCCCGTTCAATAACGGCAAAGGCTCGTATCTGGTTTCCGCACGTCGTGGATACCTGAATATTCTGAATTGGCTCACCAACAACGAATACAAGCTTGGACCCTCGTACTACGACGCCTATGCGACGGTTGAATATCCGGTGAGCGAACATCAATTGCTCTCTGCCAGCGTATTCACTGCACACGACGGATATAAACTGGATGACAAAGAGCTGGAGCCCGGTTTCATCCAGCCCAATATCGACTTCTCGGACACGCGCTTCGGAAACCATTACGGCTGGATTACTTTAAAATCCTTTCCGACCGGCAAGTTGTACCTGAGAAGCATGGCATACGGCGGACTCCTTACTCAATCTCGCTTCTGGGACAATTTTGACAATGATCCGAAGTCGCACTATAGCAAATCAACGCTGTACGACAAAAGGGACTTCACGCTGGTCGGAGCCAAACAGGATGGAAACTTCGATGCCACGGATAATCTGCTGATCAAATTCGGCTGGGATGCCAAGCGAGTCATGACCAACTATGAATACTCCGGTGATTTTGAAAATGAAATATTGATCGGCCCGGACTCAGTCGACCTTGAGACCAGGCAAGTCAATGCCCGAAAGACCCTGAGCGGCAATCAAGTGGCCCTGTATGGCTCAAGCAGATTTCGACTTCTTCCACCGATTACGCTTGAAACGGGCCTGCGTTTTGACTATGCGTCGTATACGGGTGATAAACTCTGGAGTCCGAGAGTAAATATGGTTTATGAACTGAATAAGAAAACGTTCTTACGTGGCGGTTGGGGATATTTCTATCAGACGCAGGGAATTGACGACCTGAAGATTCAGTACGAAGAACCCTCGCTGCATCGCGCACAACGATCCGAACACTTCGTGTTAGGATTGGAGCACTTTTTTGACAACGGGATTTACGCCCGCACGGAGGGATACGTCAA
>JAGQUY010000591.1 GCA_020438245.1 Bacteroidota bacterium | reverse complement strand
CAGCGCATCGATGGTGCGCGCTCGTACATACCGGTCGGTGCTCAAGCTCATGCGTTCAATCACTCTCACCATTTGAGGATGGTCGAGCACTCGATCGCCAAACAGCTGAGCCAGGGCCGCCAGTATTTCCCAGTTTTCGGGAGGCTGACTGGCAGGGATAAATTTGGTAGTGAATTCGTTGAGAAATGCTCCGATATCCTTAATGTCGCCGGCATAAGACTGTGGCAATGCTCGAATGGCGGCGACACGCACATGAGTATTTTTGTCCCGATGACCTTCGAAGGCAATCAGAAAATAGATTTTCTTTAAATCATCAAGGGGAAACTGGAACGACGACAGAGCATTTAGGGCGTTGACCCTCACGCGCCAATCGGGATCATTGAAAGCGGACTCCACCAACCCGTCAATGAGTTGCGGGTAAATCATGTCTTTTTTTGAAAAGCCCATCGAACCGAGAGCACGGGCGGCATCCATTCTGACCTGTTCATCTTTGTCCTTGAGAAGCGGGAGAAGGTGCGGAAAGTGTTCGCGGTAATGCACTCGTGTTGCAGCGTACACACAGGCTCGGCGAACGGATAGATCACCGGAAGAAATCAGTGGCATCAGATCGAGATTGAGCGTCGGGCTGGTGAATTTGCGCATCGCCAGCCGGGCAACGGCGTATGCGGCCGCCACATTCAAATCGGCACGGGCCTGTTTAAGTTCCGCGCCGATCCATTCGACGGACCGCAAAGACCCCGTTCGTCCGAGGGCTTCAGAAATCGCTCGGTGGATGAGCGGATTCGATGTTTTAGAACCGGCGGCAAGCAAGGCATTTTCTATCCGCGGCTGAACGGTACCGCTGTCGGAAAAGAATCCGATCTGACCGAGGGCAAATGCCGTTTCCTCTACGATCGGCACGCGCGGGTCTTCCAGACGTTCAATTAATGTATCGACTGCCATTGTATCGCGCAGTTGGCCTAACGCGCGAAGGGTGCGAACGACCAGAGCATCGTGCGATTCGCGGAGGAATTTATACAAGCTGTCGGGCGCGCACCGGCTATTCTCCAGCGTCATGATTCTTTCCAGCTTCTTGTTGAAATCGGCCGGAGGCGCAGAACAGCCGACCACAAAGAGCAGCACAAGGGGGATGACAGGTACGTTTCTCATATGGAGTATATCTTTCGCTGAAGGATTGTCAAAAAATCAACATATTGATTTGCTAAAAAACTTACAACTGCTTCATGATAGCGTTTCGTCAGGTGGTTTAATGTGGTTGAAGCTTCTAAAAAGAATAACATCGTAAATAATTTTCAGACCGGCAGCGACAAAGAAAGGAAAGCTCATGAACAAAGGACTGGCCAATAGCCAACCGCTCATAACCGGGGATGCGGCAGCTCCGACGGACCGAGCAATGGCACTCACCCCGGCCGCCGCCGATCGTTCGTCCGGAGAAACCACGGCCATTGTAAACGACTGACGTGTGGGAACATCCATTTGTGAAATGGCCGATCTTGCCAGTAAGACGCCCATGGCCATTGGAACATTGGGCATTAGCGGAATGATACCCAGCAGTACGTTCGATGGTATGTGCGTGAAAACCATGGTGTTGATCAACCCTATTCGGTCCGCAATCTTGGCTGCCAACAGCGCCGATATTGCCGCGAGAACATTGGTTCCAAAAAACAAAACGCCGAGCGTCGCTTCACTGACTCCAAACTTCACATAAAACCAATATGCGACAATACTTTGAATAACAAAGCCCCCTCCAAACGCATCCAGTGCAAACAAAGCACTGAGCTTAAAAACAATTTTTTTCGATCGATGAAGACCCATGGTTGCCGGACCCAATTGAGTCTGCGGGGATTCTATGTTTGTGGACAGCACTATGAATAGTATCCATAGAACAAGTCCGCATGCCACGTATCCGATCAATACAACTCGATACGATTCAAGGGCTGACCATCCAACATTTTGCAAATATTGCGAGGAGAAACCGGCGACCAGAGAGCCTCCTGCCGTGGCAACGGATCCTGACATGTGATATCGACCGAAGAGCGACGTTCGTTCAGACCCCCGGATAAGTTGGGAGAGCGCGGCCTGCTCTATCGAAAGAAACGGTCCAATTTCATTACCGCTTGGACTAATGACCCCGATGATTGCCGAAAAAATCAACAAAACATAATTCTGTGTAAGAAGAAAGGCGCTTCCCGCAAAAACCATCAACGCCGCACCCACAATCAACATACGGCGCCTTCCAACGCGGTCGGCACGGGTCGTTAGCCAAAACGTGATGACCGCATCCCCGGCAAGGGTCAGTGTGAGGAGCAAGCCGAGTTCCGCTTCGGAAAGGCCAATTTCAACCAAGTAGAGAGCCAGAATAACGGATAAGAATCCATACGCGAACATGCGAACCATTCTAGCGGCAAATAGCAAAAGAATGTCGCGATTCATCGATGTACTAGTGGTTTGCAATCAATCCTTTCGATGTGGCGGCAATATACGGGGAAACGAAGGTGGTGATCAGCGCAAGGATCCAGATTCGACCACTGAAGAGCTGGTAGTCGAACAACAATTTTTCCCACGAGTTGCCAAAAAGATAGTGACCTGCGAGGAACTCAAATGCCAGTGTCAATAGGACCCAAAGGCCTCCCACCAACCACGCATGACCCGCTCTGGAGGGCTTGATCCACGAAATGGTGAGCCACGACAACGTACCGATCAGTGAGCAGAGTAATACAGTGCTGATCTGGTGTCCTCTCAGATCACCTACCTGCGGGGCGATAACAAAAGTGCGCAGTGACCCGTTGGCAATTGCAAGGAGGAGAAGGATAATCCACGTGAAGACCGATCGTAAGATCATGGTTCGCGCTCAAGTACGTTCCAATAACAGCGCCAATCCAAGTCCTCCGCTGATACACAGCGTGGCGAGTCCCAGTCTACTGCCGCGTTTAGACATCTCATGAATAAGGGTGGTTGTAATACGTGCTCCGGTACATCCCGTCGGGTGGCCGAGTGCAATCGCTCCGCCGTTGACGTTGAGTCTTGAAGGATCCAAATGGAGTTCCCGATCGCAGGCCAAAACCTGGGCAGCAAAGGCTTCATTGAGTTCGATCAGGTCTATGTCTTGGAGACGATTGTCCGTTTTCGTGAGAAGCTTCTTGACGGCCGGGACGGGCGCTATCCCCATTTCGCGGGGATCAACTCCTGCCGAAGCATAGTCGACAATGCGCGCCACCGGCTTGAGGTTGAATTCTTTCACCTTATCCTCACCGGCCAAGACCAAGGCGGCGGATCCATCGGTTATGCCGGAAGAGGTTCCTGCGGTAATCGTGCCGTCCTTTCTGAAAACCGGTTTGAGTTTTTTCAGATCCTCCATCGTCGAATCAAATCGTGGATGCTCATCGGTTTCCATACTCACTTCACCCTGTTTGGTTTTGATCCGCACAGGGGTAATTTCGTCTTTGAAGAGTCCGGCGGTAATGGCAGATTGTGCTTTTCGCTGAGATTCAAGCGCAAATTCATCCTGCTCTTCTCTGGTAATTTTGTACGTGTCAGCGAGATCTTCAGCAGTGGCTCCCATCAGTTTATCGGCCATTGGACAAAAATAACCGTCCACGTAGTTTGAATCGAGTACTTCGGCATGACCCATTCGATAACCCCACCGAGCCTTGGAGAGCAGGTAGGGAATAGTACTCATGCTTTCGACACCACCGGCCAGGACGATTTGGTTTTCACCGAGCTGAATCGATTGGACTGCGTTGATAATTGCTTTGAGTCCTGATCCGCATGCTTTGTTGATCGTGTAAGCCGGCTTCGTTGCGGGGATGTTCACTTGTCGGGCAATTTGGCGGGCGATGTTGGGCCCGATGCCTGCCTGTCGGGCGCATCCAAAGATGGTCTCGTCGATGTCGGCTGGCGAGAGCCCGGATTTCTCTACCGCAGAGTGTGCGGCTGCGGCTCCCAATTCGTGAGCCCTTAGGCTCGATAACTGGCCGCCGAATTTTCCAATCGCCGTCCGAGTTGCTTGAATGATGTATACGTTTCTCATCGTGCCGTTTCACAGGTTGATCATAAATATTTAGAAAAGAGTAGGAATTGAAATCCGAAAATTCAAGACCTAACCGGTCTCGGCACATCCTGTTTAAATAAACTAATAAATTAACTTATCTTAATGCTGCAGGGGCCCAGAAGTCCATTTTGTTCTTGACTTTCGACGTCAATATCCATATTATTGGTGCGAACCCTAAGATTTTTCAAACCCAAACACGGAGAAACCCATGTTGAAGAAATTGATCGTTGCTGGTCTGGCGTTGGCCCTTATCGGCTGTGCCGGCGAGCCAAAAGCCGAGAAAATGAAGGCTTCCAAAGCCAAAGAAGCTGCGGATGCTGCGAAGGCAGAGTTTTATGCAGGTGAAACCTATACCGCCGGTGTAACGGCTTGGACCGACGCTGAAGCCGCTGTTGCCAAGAAAGAATTTGACAAGGCCAAGAAGGGCTATATGGAAGCCGAAGCCAAGTTCAAGGCTGCCGCCGCTGAAGTTCCGGATGCGATGAACAAGATGAAGGAAGAGCTGACCGCCAAAATGACGGCCATGGAAGAAGAGCATACGAAGATGATGGCTGATAAAGCCATGATGAAGAAGATCGGCATGATGAACAAAGATGATAAAGCCAA
>JAGQUY010000590.1 GCA_020438245.1 Bacteroidota bacterium | reverse complement strand
TTCAGAAATTTTGACCTTATTGACGGCTATCTGAAATCGTTCAGAAGATTTATGACCGAAGTATCCGGCATTCGAAGACCCGGTTCCGCTGCACTTGACCTTTGTTATTTGGCGGCAGGTAGGTATGATGGATTCTGGGAACTGAATTTGAATCCTTGGGATATGGCGGCCGGCGCGTTGCTGATCCGTGAGGCGGGCGGGAAGATCACGACTTTTTCAGGCGGAGATGACTTCTTGGCTCGCGGGAACGTAGTCGGTTCTAATACGCTAATCCATGATTGGATGCTTGGATTGTTACGCGAATCATTTGAAGAAAATATTAATTTACTTTAACTTCCAAAAGAACAAGAGAGGTACAAATTGAACACGTTGTTTTCGTTGATTCTTATGGGTGCGCCGCCGGAAGGACAGAGCGCCGGCAATCCATTTGTCCAACTTTTGCCGTTTTTACTCATTATTGTAGTTCTGTATTTTATGATGATTCGTCCCCAGAAAAAACGTCAGCAGGAAAGGGAGAAAATGATTTCCGGCGTCCAGAAGGGCGATAAAATCATAACCGTGGGAGGACTGCACGGTAAAGTCGAATTAACAAAAGAAAAATCGGTGGTTATCAAGATTGCAGATGGGGTGAAAGTCGAGCTTGAGCGTTCAGCCATCGCTGCACTGGTGCAGAACACAGGCAAGACTGCCGATGCGGAAATTCTACAGCCGGAGACGACCAACTAGGTGGAGACCAAACGCGTATGGACAGTATTTGCCGCTCTGACCGGAATTGGATTAGGCTTGGGTTTTTTGCATGAACCAGAGACAATATGGGTTCCTTCAGAGGTTAAGGCTGGAAAAGAAATCTATGAATTGTTCTGTGCCGGTTGTCATGGGCAGGAAGGGTATGGAACTGCGCAGGCGGTGGGCCTCAGAAACCGTGGATTAACGCGGGAGTATATCGTGAATTTGGTAAGAACTGGCAATACGGTTATGCCCAAGTTTGCCAACATGAGCGATTCCGCGTTGGCCAATGTCAGTGCCTATGTGTTGAATATGCAATAGGAGCATGCATGAAAATATATGTAAACGGTTCCGATCTCGAACTCCGGGAGGGTGCAACAATTGAGCAGGTTCTTACCCATTTCGAGGTTCAACAAAAGAGCGGTATAGCGGTTGCTCTGAATGATAAGGTCGTGCGCAAGTCTGATTTTGAAAAGTTGAAAGTCAATTCAGGTGACCGTGTTGAAATCATAAGGGCAACTCAAGGCGGTTAATTGCGGGAGAAGGTGTGTGATGTCATCTGATAAGCTTGTTTTCGGTCAATTTGAATTTACCTCGCGTCTGATTGTTGGAACAGGCAAATACAAGGACTACGAGGAAACTCGTAGGGCCATTGAAGCAAGCGGGGCACAGTTGATAACGGTTGCTCTTCGTCGGATCAAACTGGACAATCCGAACGACAAAGGGCTTCTGGACCATATCGGCAAGACCTATACACTGCTTCCAAATACAGCCGGCTGTTACAATGCAAAGGAAGCAGTTTTGACTTGCCAACTCGCAAGGGAGGCTCTTGGATCAACGTTGGTCAAGTTGGAGGTAATCGGAGACCAGAAGACGTTGTTTCCCGATAACGAGGAGTTGTTGTCGGCGGCGAAGACGCTGGTGGCTGATGGTTTTACGGTTCTGCCTTATTGTATTGACGATCCGATTATCTGCAGAAAACTGGAGGATCTGGGTTGTGCGGCGGTCATGCCTCTGGCTGCGCCAATCGGTTCCGGGCTTGGGATCAGAAATCCCTACAACCTGGCTATCATCCTGGAACAATCGAATATACCGGTAATCGTTGACGCGGGTGTCGGGACTGCCTCTGATGCCGCGTTCGCAATGGAATTGGGGTGTCATGGCATTTTGATGAATACTGCCATTGCGGGAGCTGAAGATCCGGTGAAGATGGCGACCGCCATGAGGTTGGCAGTTCAGGCAGGCAGACTGGCTTTTGAAGCCGGCCGAATTCCAAAGAAGCTTTATGCAACCGCGTCCAGTCCAATTGAGGGGATGATCGGGAGATAAGATTGATAGACCCAATCAAAATAGACGTGCATCCGGCTCCAGAAAAATCGGATGTAATGGTTATGGAGTTGAAGGGGCAATTGGACACGTTTACGGCATCCCAGGTTGAGCAAGCTCTCGATAAGCTTATCTCAAAAAGACAATTTCGCATTGTCATCGATCTCGGGAAAGTTAACTATGTGAGCAGCGCCGGTTGGGGAATTTTCTTGGGTATTCTCAAGGAAGTCAAGCTTAATAAAGGGGACCTGCGTCTCTGTGGCATGACGCATGACGTAACTGAAGTGTTCAAGTTACTCCAAATGGAGTTTTTCCTTCCTACCTACGAAACATGGGCTGAAGCAGCAAGATCCTTCTGATTTTGATATCTGCTTGATCGATGCTTGCATTTCCACGCCAATTGCTTTATAATTAAAGAGATACAAAGAGCCAACCAAATGAAGATCAAATTTTGGGGCGTCAGGGGATCCTATCCTGTGCCCGGTGTTCAAACCAACAAATTTGGCGGCAATACGCCATGCATTGAAGTACGGCTGGACAACGGTCAGCTCATCATTATTGATGCGGGAACCGGTGTTCGAGGACTGGGTCTTGACCTCATGGAAAATGGCTTTGGGAAGGGCCAAGGAAAAGCGAGCATTTTGATCACCCATACTCATTGGGATCATATACAAGGCCTTCCGTTCTTCAAGCCTGCTTTTGTAAGTGGCAACGAATTTACGATTTACGCACGCGCCAGCCATCATGAGAATCTGAAGCAGGTTTTTGCATTTCAGAACAACGCCTGTTATTCGCCTACCCCGTTCGCCGATATGAAAGCCTCCATGAACTTCGTTGAAACGGACGCAGAGCAGAAGTTCAGGGTTGGTGATGCGCTGGTTAAGACCGTAAAGCTGAATCATCCAAATACAGCCATCGGATACCGAATAGAGGCGGATGACAAGGTCTTTGCCTGCATAACCGATACAGCGCCGTTTGAAGATGTACTTATCGGGGATCAGTTTATTCCAACGCCGCCGAAATCCGTATCGGCCGAAGATGAACGGCTGCTCGCAGAACTTCAATTCAAGTTGAATACCGTGATAGAAAATGCCGATTTGATGGTTTATGACACGTTTTTCCAGGTTAATGAATATATGAAGAATCCACATTGGGGGCACTCGACGCCCGAACATGGCTTGGATTTGTGCAAGGAATGCGACGTTGATCGGCTGGCACTGTTCCATCATGCACCGAGCAATACCGATGAGATTTTGGAGTCAATGCAGACCCATTACCGAAAAACCGGCGGGGATTTGCATGTAGACGTTATGGTGGCCACGGAAGGCCAAGAGGTTGCTTTATAATGGAGATCACGTTTTATGGCGTGAGGGGAACGGTTGCCATTCCCGGAGAGAGCACGAATGAATTTGGGGGCAATACGTCCTGTGTCCACGTAAAAACTGCCAAAGGATATGACATTGTTCTGGACGCCGGAACCGGCATTTGCGGGCTAGCTCGCAAGTTGTTGGGAACTCCGTTGGGCAAGGGCCAGGGAGAGCTGGCCATCATGTTAAGCCACACGCATCTAGATCATATTCAGGGTTTCCCTTTTTTCATACCTGTATTCATTCCCGGCAACAAGATTCGCGTATTTGGAGGTCATAATCCCAATAAGAGCCTCAGGGATATTCTTGATGGCCAAGTCTTGGCTCCGTATTCTCCTATCTATTCTCTGTCCAATTTTGCAGCTAACCTCGACATACAAGAACTGGAGCCGTCTACGCAACTCCAGTTGGATGGAGTTTTGGTGCATCACAAAGAGTTGCCCCATAAGGCGATGCCATCCATAGGATATAGAATTGAGGAAGGTGGCAAATCTCTCGTCTATATGACCGACATAGAATATGAGGGAGGGGTGATCTCAGACGCAGCTCTTGAACTGGCAAAGGAAGCAAACATTCTTATTCATGATACTCAATACGGACCGGAGGACTATGAGTCCTCCAAACACGAGGGACATTCCAGTATTACTTCTGCCATTGAGCTTGCCGAGAAGGCCAACGCGAAGAACCTGGTCATGTTTCATTATGCTCCTGACTACAACGATGCAAAAATCAAATCGTTATATGATCGTTTTAAGGA
>JAGQUY010000589.1 GCA_020438245.1 Bacteroidota bacterium | reverse complement strand
ACGGCGGCAAGAACTGGAAAAATATGGGACTCAAAAATTCAGAACACATCGGGAAAATCATTGTCGATCCTTCCAATTCCAATGTTGTATATGTTGCCGCGCAAGGACCGTTGTGGGGCCCAGGCGGTGATCGAGGCCTGTATAAAACCACAGACGGAGGAGAAAACTGGGAACAGGTTCTAAAAATCAGCGAGAATACGGGTGTTTCCGATCTGGTTATGGATCCAAGGGACCATGCTGTGTTGTACGCTTCATCCTATCAACGCCGTCGCCATGTGTGGACGTTGATCAACGGCGGCCCGGAATCAGCTATTCATAAATCGACGGATGGAGGAAAAACATGGGCTAAACTGACCGAAGGTCTCCCCTCCGGAGACGTCGGCAGAATCGGTCTTGCACTGGCTCCCAGCCAGCCTGACATGATCTATGCAATTGTTGAAGCGGCGGAAAACAAGGGCGGCTTTTTCCGATCGGAAGATCGGGGAGCCACGTGGGAAAAGCGGAGCTCCTACATGTCTTCCAGTCCGCAGTACTACAATGAAATTATATGCGATCCGCTGGATGCCGATCGCGTGTATTCCCTGGATACGTGGATGCAGATCAGCGAAGATGGCGGAAAGACTTTCAGCCGCCTCGGCAATGAAAACCGTCACGTGGATGATCACGCGCTTTGGATCAATCCGCAGAATACCCGTCACTTAATCATCGGAGGGGATGGAGGTATTTACGAGAGCTATGATCGGGGAAAAACGTACCGGTTTTTCAGTAACCTGCCTGTAACCCAATTTTATCGAATCACCGCCGACCAAGCGGAGCCGTTTTACAATGTGTATGGCGGTACCCAGGATAATAATTCTTGGGGCGCACCCTCACGTTCCACCAATGCAGGCGGAATAACCAACGAGGACTGGTATCTTGTCGTCGGAGGAGATGGATATGAGGCACAGGTCGATCCGACCGATCCGAACATTGTTTATGGGGAGTATCAATACGGCGGACTTGTCCGTTATGACCGAAAAAGCGGAGAAGTGCTGTTCATTCAACCTCAACCGGGGAAAGGGGAGGCCGATCGATGGAACTGGGATACGCCAATTCAAATTTCTCCGCACAACAACAAGAGACTCTACGCAGCAGCAAACCGATTATACCGGAGTGATGATCGCGGCCAGTCGTGGGAGGCTATCAGTCCCGACCTGACCCGACAGATCGACCGTAACAAATTGCCCGTGATGGGAAAGGTGTGGAGTCCGGAAGCGGTTGCAAAGAATGCGTCCACGTCCCTGTACGGAAACATTGTATCATTCGCCGAATCGCCCCTTAAAGCCGACTTGCTTTTTGTCGGGACGGATGACGGGCTTGTTCAGATATCAGAAGACGGAGGCAAAAACTGGCGCAAAGTGGATAAATTTCCTGCTGTTCCGGATGTTACCTACGTCAGTGATGTGTTACCGTCGCTGCACAATGAAAACGTGGTTTACGCCGCATTTGATAACCACAAAAATGCTGATTTCAAACCGTATCTTCTGAAAAGCTCGGACAAAGGAAAAACGTGGACCTCCATTCGCGGCAATCTTCCCGGAAACGGTCCGGTGTATACCGTGGTCGAAGATCATGTGAACCCAAATCTGTTGTTTTGCGGTACGGAATACGGGCTGTTTTTCACTGTTGATGGCGGCAAGAAGTGGGTGGCGTTGAAGGGAGAGTTTCCCACCATTGCAGTCCGCGATCTCGAGATTCAGAAGCGCGAAAATGATCTGGTAGTCGGTACGTTTGGTCGGGGAATTTATATCCTTGACGATTATTCGCCTTTAAGGGCGGTAAATGAAGATCAGATGAAGTCAGACGCGCTGCTCTTTCCCGTCAAAGATGCTTTGATGTATATGCCCGACTATTCCCGGCAAAAGGATGATGCAGGCACCATGTTATGGCGGGCCAAAAATCCGGACTTCGGCGCAACCTTTACATACTATCTGAAGGAATCGATTAAAACTCGAAAACAAAAACGCAAGGATGCAGAGAAAGAAGCAGAGAAGGCCAAAAAATCGATCCAGTATCCCTCATTCGAGGCGTTGACAGAGGAGGACCGGGAGCAGGCGCCCTATTTGATTTTCACGATCGAGGATATGAACGGTCAGGTGATCCGTCGATTGACTGCACCGGCAACCGCCGGATTGCAACGGATAACGTGGGACCTCCGATATCCGGACGTTGCGCCGATCCTGGACAAGTCGGAGTCCAACAAACATT
>JAGQUY010000588.1 GCA_020438245.1 Bacteroidota bacterium | reverse complement strand
TGTGGTACATTGTCGGCGGTGCCGCCGTCTTGGGCGGTGGTGCGGCGGCATTGCTTCTCGGCGGCGGAGGAGGCGGCGGTGGCGCCGCCATCATTCCGGATCCGTCCTTTCCCAATTAAACAGCCAAAGGCAGGTGCGATATGAAACGATTTGTAACGATGATCATCGCCGGTCTTTTGCTGACCGGAGTTCTTTTTTCGCAGGGAATTCAATATTACACGTGGGAACAGAGTTCGCTTTCTTATGACAAACCCGCTGGGACCGTACAGACCCTTTCAAATCCTGACGACGGATATGTCGGCATCAAATTGCCGTTTAATTTCGTCTATCTGGGTGTGCCTTATGACAGCATCTACGTGGGTTCAAACGGCTTTGCGACCTTTGGAAACAGCGCCAATACTTCAGGTACTAACAACGACGACTTGTTCACCAGCGGAGCCGCGAATCGGGTACTGGCACCTTGGTGGGATGATCTATCTGTAGCCGGCGGAAATGTCATTACAGCGGTAACGGGCACTTCCCCCAACAGAGTTTACATCGTTCGTTGGGACAGTGTGCTTTCATATTTTGACGACAGTGGAAATATTCGTCTGAACTTTGCCATTCGACTGCAGGAAACATCCAACATCATAGAATTTCACTACGGGCTGCGCGGGCCGGGCAATGAAAATGTCTCCACGTCTGCTTCTATCGGTATCAGCGACGAAACCGGGGGAACCGACCACTTCGTCGATGGAACCACCGGATCAAGAACGGTCGGGGTCTCGACGCTGAGGCCCACTTCCGACTTTCCCGCCTCCGGAACGATCATTCGCTTCCGTCCGCTTAACACCGGAGAACGGAGGGATTACGATGCGCTGACCGCGTTTTATAATGCGCTGAATGGTCCCAACTGGCCAAATCAAGCCAACTGGCTTTCGTCGGCACCGTTTTCACAATGGTATGGCGTCCAGGTTGAAGGCATTTCGGGCCGTGTCAACAACATCAATTTGTATAATGACAGTCTCGCCGGCGTTATCCCAAATGAATTTGGGCAGTTGGACAGCCTGAGGTACTTTTTTGCAGGTTACAACCGAATGCGCGGATCCTTGCCGGATTCATTGTACAACCTGAGCGAGTTGCGCCAATTCAACGCGTATGGTCAAACCTATATTGACTATCAGAACGGCGGATTCACCGGATCGATTTCGACACGAATAGGCGAACTTACGAAACTGACCGAACTTGTTCTCAGCAACAGCAAGCTTACCGGCCCTATCCCATCGGAAATCGGGAATTTACAATCCCTTCAAACGCTGTATCTTCAGGACAACCAGTTGACCGGTATCCCACCCGCATCCATCGCCGCCATGTCGGGACTCCGCTATTTGAACCTCGGGAGCAATACGTTTGATCCGCATACGTTGACCATGTATATGGGCATGACTCAACTTTGGAATCTGACCCTCCATAATATGAATTTGACAGGCCAGATTCCGACAAGCATCGGCAACCTGACCGGACTGACCGATCTTAATCTGGCTGATAATAATTTGAGCGGGCCCATTCCGCAAGAGTTGTGGCGACTCACCAATCTGGGTAGTCTGTTTCTCAATCATCAACCGTTCACCAGCGGTGCACTGTCCGACTCCATAGGGAATTTGACCAATCTTTACAATCTGGGTCTCGAAGGTGATTCCCTGACCGGAGAGCTGCCGCCGAGCTTCTTCAACCTGACGAATTTGCAATACGTCTACCTGGGCAATAACTATCTTGTGGGTCCGTTGGACAGCCTGTCAAAACTGACCCAACTGAGGGGCATTTGGATTTATAACAACAGTTTCAGCAACTTGCCTGATTTCAGCGGACTCAGTAATTTCTACTACCTTGCGATTGAGGGCAACCAGTTTGACTTTTCCGACATTATACCCAATATCGGTGTACCCATCTACACCTTCACGTATTCACCGCAGGATCCGATAGGCGTTTCGTCGGATACCACGCTGGGCAGCGGAGAGAGTCTCACGCTGACGGTTGCCGGCCTGAATGTAGGCGGTTCGGCAAACACGTACCAATGGACAAAAAACGGCGTCGACATCAACGGCGCAACATCGATCAACTTCACGATTGCAAGTGCCACGGCATCCGACGCCGGCGCGTATCGCTGCAACATATCCGATGCCAACGTTCCAAACCTGGCATTAAGAACCCGAGCGATGAGTGTAAACGTAATCAGCCCGCCCGCATCTGCCCGGGATTCGTTGGCGCTGGTCGATCTCTACAACAGCCTCAATGGACCCAACTGGCCGAATCAGAGCAATTGGCTGAGCGGGCCGGTAAATACCTGGTACGGTGTGAACGTAATGGACTACGGAAGTGAGTTGCGCGTGACGAGCCTGAACCTGTCCGACGACAGCCTTGCGGGACAGCTTCCCGTTTCCATTGGGAATCTGGATAGCCTCACGTTCTTGGATTTGGGCTACAATCGGATCACGGGGCAGATACCCGACACCCTATTTCATTTGAAGAATCTGACCAATCTGCGATTTCAAGGTCAGTATTGGGACAATCAAACCTACGGGCTCAGCGGAACTATTTCACGGCGTATCGGCGAGCTGACCAAACTGAAATCACTGATTCTTGAAAACGGATACCTCACCGGTTCGGTTCCTGAAGAACTTGGTCAATTGACTCAGCTTGAAGAGATTCTGCTGTGGGGCAATCAACTGGACAGTCTTCCAGACATATTCACTAACCTGACGATGTTGAGGACATTTCGGGTCGATGGCAACCAGTTCAAAGGACCGGTCCCGCCGTCGCTTGTAAATTGCCCTCTTGAAGAAGTTAATCTGAGCTACAATCAATTCACCGGCGCCTTCCCGGCGTTCTTGTACGATAAGACCACGCTCACCGGTCTTTACTTGTCGTACAATCGATTTATGCCATCGATGTTACCCGCCGCCGGAAGCATCGTTCCGTTAACTCAACTTCAGAGCCTTGATTTATCCGGAGATTCTTTGATTGGAACGATCTCGGACGAACTGCTCAACTGGACGAATCTTTCATACGTTCGTCTGTACGATAATCAGTTGAGTGGATCCATTCCTTCGGGACTTACCGGGTTGACAAATCTGTATTACCTCGATCTCGGTAACAACCAATTGACTGGAACGGTTCCCGCCTTCACTCGGGGATTCAGCTATTACTTTTTTGGAAATAACCTCCTGGACAGCGTTCCATCCTTCAACTTCACAAATACGGTTTGGTACATCGATATCCAGAACAACCGGCTCACGTTCGACGATATCAAACCGAATTTGGGAAAGGCAAACAATTATTCCTACGCCCCGCAGGACAGTGTAGGCCTTTCGGAGAATCGCAGTGTGATTCCGGGAACTTCTTTTGAA
>JAGQUY010000587.1 GCA_020438245.1 Bacteroidota bacterium | reverse complement strand
CGGACACTCAGCCAGGTCATCGATATCGACTACTACATACCGGGCTGTGCACCGACACCGAAATTGCTGAAAAATGCCGTAGTGGCTCTGCTCGAAGGCAAACTCCCTCCAAGAGGAAGTGTTCTTGCCCCCGACGTCGCCTTGTGCGAAGAATGCCCACGCAAGAACTCCAAGCCTACAGATATCGCCTATGACAGTTTCAACCGCGTACATTGGACTGAAATGGACCCCGACAAATGTTTCCTTGCGCAAGGCGTGGTGTGCATGGGTCCGGCCACACGAGGCGGATGCGAGTCGCTGTGTATCTCCGGAAATATGCCCTGCACCGGCTGTTTTGGCGGAACGTCAAGAAATATCGATCAGGGTGCCAAGATGATTTCATCGATCTGCTCGGCCATTTCCGCACGGGAGGATGCGGGCATCGACGAAACGCTTGAAGGTATTCCGGACCCGGCCGGCACCTTCTATCGATACGGGATGGCGGGTTCGCTGCTCAGAGGAAAAAACGTTTAATCTGGAATCGGAGGATGACCATGGAAACACCTGCAGCGAGGCCGAAAAATCGTATTGTTATCGATCCGATCACACGTCTCGAAGGACACGGCAAAATCGATATCTTCCTGGACGACCTTGGCAACGTTGAAAAGGCATGGTATCAAATTCCTGAGTTGCGTGGATTCGAGGTCTTCAGTCTCGGAAGACCGGCAGAAGATATGCCGCAGATCACAAGCCGCATCTGCGGAGTCTGTCCCACGGCACATCACATGGCGGCTACCAAGGCGCTTGATGATCTCTATGACATTGAGCCGCCTCCCACTGCAATCAAATTGCGCCGGTTGATCTACAACGCATTCATGCTGGAAGACCACGCGCTGCATGTCTATATCCTGGGCGGGCCGGATTTTATTGTTGGTCCGGATGCACCGAAGGAGCACCGCAATGTACTCGGCGTAATTGGAAAAGTGGGCCTGGAAACCGGCAAGCGAGTCATTGCCATGCGTCGGCAGCTTCGGGAATTAATCAGCCACCTCGGCGGCAAAGTCATTCACCCTGTTTTCGGCCTCCCCGGAGGCGTTGCCAAGGGGCTGGCTGTTGAAGAACTTCCCAGATTCCGGGAAGTCGCAAAGGAAGGCCTCGAATTTGCCCGATTCACTCTGCAGGTTTTCAAGGACATCGTACTCAAGAACGACAACTACGTGAAGCTGATAGCATCCGACACCTTCACACATCGGACCTATTACATGGGGCAGGTTGACACCAACAACCTGGTCGATTTTTATGACGGCACGATTCGCGTGGTTGCTCCGGACGGAAAAGAATATGCCAAATTTGCTCCACAAAACTACCTGGACTACATCGCCGAGCATGTTGAACCGTGGAGCTACGTGAAGTTTTGCTACCTTAAGCCGCTCGGATGGAACGGATTCGTGGAGGGTGGGAACAGCAGCGTGTATTCCGTCGCTCCCTTGGCTCGCCTGAACGCCTCCGACGGAATGGCAACACCGGAGGCCCAGGAAGCCAGAGAAGAATTCTACGAAGTGCTTGGCGGCCGACCGGTGCATCATACCCTTGCCAATCATTGGGCACGAGTCATTGAAATGATTCAGGCCGCAGAATCCATGAATGAATTGCTTGCAGATCCGGAAATCACCGGCCCTTGTATTCGTTCCATACCGACGAGCAAACCGAATGTGGGAGTTGGAATCGTTGAAGCGCCGCGCGGCACCTTGTTTCATCATTACGAAACCAACGAGCAGGGTTTACTGACCAAGGTTAATTTGATTGTCGCCACGCAGAATAACTCCGCACGTATCGCCATGAGTGTGGACAAAGCCGCCAAGGGGCTGATCCATCACGGTCAGGTGAACGACGGGCTGCTAAACATGATCGAAATGGCCTTTCGGGCGTACGATCCCTGCAATGCTTGTGCAACCCATGCCTTACCGGGTCAGATGCCGCTGTTGATCAATCTGCACGATCATCAGGGTGCTTTGATCAAGAAAATCAGCCGCTGAATCGTGGGCCCAAACCGCTCGAACAACAAAATTCTCGTCCTCGGCCTTGGAAATGATCTGATGTACGATGATGCCGTCGGACTTCACGCGGCCCGCCTTATCCGTCCAAGAATTACGGCGTTCGCCGATGTACTGGAATCCTCCGCTTCGGGTCTCGACCTGCTTGAATTGACGGAGGGCTATCCGTGCGCGCTGATTCTGGATGCACTGACGCTGGATTACCCACCCGGGACCATCGTTGTTTTCGGTTTGGATGACTTCCGGCTTCCAAGCTCGGTTTCTCCACACTGGTTGAGCATATCCGACGCATGGGACACGGCACGAATACTGGGCCTCCCCGTCGCAGACGAAATCATTGGTCTCGGCATGCAGGTCACGGATACGGGATGGATTCGGGAGGGTCTGAATCCCGAAGTGCAGGAAGGACTCACTCGCTTTGCTTCGGAAGCGGTTGGAATCGTGGAGTTTTTGGTTAATAACCGGTGGAGTTCAAAAGAGGGCCTCGGACGATACGCACCGAAGATACCCTTATGCGGTTGATCAATGTTGTTGGCCGGATTGCTCGCGTGCCTGCGATACCTCCAGACGTCGGATGTAGACATACAAGGAGATCGCAAGGATAGTGATGATCAGCGTGGAGATCCCCAGACCCCAGCGTCTGAACGAATATTCCTCAACCGCCTGCATCGCCTCTCCTTTAACGACGTCTACAATTTGCAGA
>JAGQUY010000586.1 GCA_020438245.1 Bacteroidota bacterium | reverse complement strand
CCGCTGACGACATGGGGCTCATACTCTTCGATTTCTTCAATCGTGCATTTATGCTTCTTGAAATCCTTCACCGAGGCGAATCGCTGGACAATTTGTTTTCGAAGGTCACCGTACGGCATCGGATGACGAACGGCCGCGACCTTCAGCCCCATTTCTCTGAGGATGCCTGCGACGCGCCGTGTTGTCTGACTTTTTCCGGAACCCGTCCGAACGGCGCAGATTGAAATAACCGGCTTGGTGGATTTCAACATGGTTGGGCCGGCACCGAGAAGTTTGAAGTGCGCACCATGAGCTGTTGCTTCGCTGCCGCGGGACATGACGTGGGTATAGGGCACGTCACTGTACGAAAACACAACTTCGTCAACCCGATATTTTTTGATCAGTGCGGGAAGATCGCTTTCCGGATGTATAGGAATCCCTTTGGGGTACAGTTTACCTGCAAGCACTGCCGGATATTTTCGTCCGTCGATATTTGGAATTTGTGCTGCAGTGAAAGCTACTACATCGTAAAGTTTATTATTCCGATAGACCGTATTGAAGTTATGAAAATCCCGGCCTGCCGCTCCCATGATAATTGTTCTGATTCTGCTCATAAATCCTTCCTTGATTTACTTCGGCTAAAGATAGGCATCATTTCCGTCGACCGACATGACTTTAATCATGAGAGCTTACGGATCGCCTTCTTGACGCCGGCTGACGTGGCGACGGAACTTCCGATGAAAATCTGATCATCAAAAACCACGACGGGTCTCTTAATAAATGTGTACTCTTTGAGCATCAAATCGCGCATATCTTCTTCGGTGAGTGCTTTCTCTTTAAGATTCCAGGCGCGGTATTTCATTGACCGTTTTGAAAAAAGAGCTTCATAGGATCCCGCCAATCGGGCAAGGTGATCCAGTTGCTCAGCGGTAATCGGCGAGGACTTGATATCCTGAACGCGACAGACCCGTTCGGATTTGGTTTCCGTCAGAACTCGTCGGCAAGTCTGACAGGTGGATAAGCTAAAAACAACGCGCATGCATGTCCCTTTTCTGAATTCGTTCAACGTAACAAACCGAACTCGTAAAATCAACGCAGGAAAGACATTTACAAGAGGCAAAATCTGTTGATGCACAGTCAGGAATATGCTATATTTCCCAGTCTAAACGATGAGGAGTCATGAGAACAATAATCTGCATTTTATGGGTATTCAGTATTTCGGCGATGTCATTTGCGCAGGATCATTTTGCCGGAAAATACGCGATGATTCTTTTGAATCATGCCAACAGCGCCGACTTTGCTGAAATTCAGCACACGGTCGACATGACGGACGGTCACATCATCCATTGTTTCGAACCAACGATCATGCAGGGGTATGTTACCGCGGAAGGGGAAATTGCCCTTCGTCAAAGCGGGTTGATTCTGGCCGTCACCGACGGACCTTATGAAATCGGGGACCGCTCCTTTTCAGATCGAGATCGCATGGTGATCAACGCGTGGAATCAGCAGTTTGTCACTCAATTAGCGACCCGTGGAGAGGATGAGGATGGCGGTACGGACAGAAATGTGGAAAGACCGGGCAAGTATCAAACCAGCGAATACATGATGGGCAGTGTCGCGGTTGGACTGGTTTTCGTGGAAAGTGACGGAACCCTGGAACCAAAGTCGGAGTCATGGGACGAAATTGGAAAAGAGGACATGTTTTTCCAGATCAGGAAGGGGTTGGAGTGGTGGGCTCAACAGGGAGGCTACCGTTCCAGTCTGTCGTGGACCTATGAGTTCTTTGATGTAAAAACGAAATATGAACCGATAACCCACAGTTACAGAGACGCCGACACTTGGACAACGGACGCTGCCCGAAAATTGGGCTATGGCACTGGGGATGCGTTTTCCATCTGCAACGAGTTTGCCAATTCACTTCGCACAAAATACAAGACGGACTGGGCGTTTGTTATTTTTGCGGTTCCCGCGGATAATGATGCAGACGGCAATTGGAAGGGCAATGGAGCCGTGGCTTGGGCAAATTTGGGCGGCCCTCTTCTGGTCATCAACAATCGTTGTGATGGGTGGGGACCAGAAGACGTTTGGCAAGTCACCGCACATGAGACGGGTCATATATTTTACGCCTTGGACGAGTACGAGGGGGGCAGCCGCGGTAGTGAGCGTACGGGGCTGCTCAATGTGATAAACGGAAATGCGAAGGATGGGGGCCTGATCGACGAAGATTGCATCATGAAAGCTCACGGTATACGACTTTGCGATTACACTCGGGCACATGTAGGGTGGATTGACGACAATGACGACGGCGTGTATATCGTCGACTACCTGGGCCTGTCGAAAAAGTTCAACCAAAAGATGCTAGCCCGAGAGGCCAAGAGCGAGTTGAACAAGCGGAAACGAAAAATTGAATACGTTGATCCCAGGGTTGAGAAGAACAAGAAATATTACGATGAGAATTTCCAGGGAAATTCCAGGGGCTGGAGCGAAAACACCGAGGTTTACATCAAAGACGGATCGTACTCCATAACGGGCACCGTTCCGATGCCGATTTGGCTGCCAGACACCTATGGAGACGTTACCGTCAGCACCGATGTTGAATGGCAGAGCGGGGCGGAGGATGATTATTACGGAATAGATGTCTATTCGATGGAGACGGAGATGTTCCACAATCTCTACATCAACAAAAAGGGGGAGTATCTGACCAACGAAGTTAAAGCGGGCGAAGGATATTATCTGACATGGAAGACATCACCTGCGGTAAAACCAACTGGGAATTCACTTTCCATAAAATGCCTGGGGCGGAAGATATCCATGTTCATTAACGATCAGTTAGTTCAGACCTATGAAGAAAGCAATGCCGGAGACCGTTCTTTTGGTATGGCATCCGGTGCCGAGGTGCGGGCAGCCTTTAAGCGATTAACGACCAGCAAACCTTAAGTTCGGGAACACATCATGTCGGAAATTCAACGTGAAGTAATGGATATGGACGTGCTTTTTGTTGGCGCGGGACCGGCCAGTCTTGCCGGCGCGTATCATCTGGCACAATTGATCAAGAAGCACAACTCAAATATCGATGCAGGGCAGGCCGGCTCAAAGGTCTTGCTGGAAAACGGAATCGGCATTCTTGAGAAAAGCAAAAACGTGGGCGACCACATGCTCAGTGGCGCGGTCGTTGACCCGAAGGGTATCAGTGAGTTATTTCCCGATTTTGTCGAAAGAGGGTTTCCAACAGAAGCAGCGGTTGTGGGCGAAGCCTTTTATCTTTTGACTTCCAACAGCAAGATCAAGTTTCCATTTTTGCCTCCGACTCTCAAGAACCACGGCAACTTCATTTGCTCGTTGAACAAAATAGCCGCGTGGATGGCAGAGCAGATTGATAAGGACTTTGGAGATCAAATTAATATTTTCCCTGAATTTCCTGGCAGGGAAGTGCTGTATAACGGCGATGCGGTTATTGGGATTAGAACCGGGGACAAGGGCATCGACCACAAAGGCAACCCTAAATCGACCTTCGAAGCCGGAGTAGACATTCACGCCAAGATCACCTTGCTTGGAGAGGGACCTCGAGGCAGTCTGACGAAACATCTTGTACCAAGACTAAAATTAGATCAAGATCGAAATCCTCAGGTGTATAGAACCGGAGTAAAAGAAATTTGGGAAATTCCGGCTGGACGGCTGAAAAAAGGCATGGTGGTTCACACGGCGGGGTGGCCGCTTGCATCCAATTTGTATGGTGGCAGTTGGCTTTATATGATGAGTGAGACAAGCTGTTCTATCGGCTTTGTTTCGGCACTTGACTACGACAATCCAACCTTTGATCCGCACGGTGCTTTCAATCGTTTCAAGACGCATCCCTATATCGCAGGGTTATTGGAGGGCGGTAAAATGATCGGGTATGGGGCCAAGACCGTTTCTGAGGGCGGTTATTGGTCGATGCCGCAATTGTACGGGGACGGGGTCATGTTGATCGGCGAGTCCGGCGGATTTGTGAACATAAGCAGGTTTAAAGGTATCCATCTGGCTATCAAATCGGGTATGCTGGCCGCCGAGGCAGCTTTCGAAGCACTTCAAAAGAATGACTATTCGGCGTCTTGTCTGAAGCGGTACGACGATTTATTCAGGCAAAGCTGGGCTCATGAGGAACTTTGGAAGACGAGGAACTGGAGGCAGAATTTTACCGGTGGATTCTATGGCGGCATGATCAAGTCGGGTTTGCAGATTTATGTCACCGGCGGGGGAAAAAAATCAAGAACACTCTTGCGTGCAGATCATACCCACATGAAGAAAAACCTGCATCAAAGCCCGTTGGAGAGGATTAAGCCGGACGACAAAAGTACGTTTGCCAAACTTACCGATGTCTATTTTTCAGGTACGAAACATGAAGAAAACCAACCCTGCCATCTTGTGATTTCACCTGAGAATGTTGCCGATATCTGCAATAGTAGGTGCAAGGAGGAATTTGGAAATCCGTGCCAATATTTTTGCCCGGCCCAAGTTTACAACATGATTGCTCCGGAAGAGGGACAACCTGCCCAACTGCGAATAGATTTTTCAAATTGCGTTCATTGCAAGACATGCGATATAGCTGATCCTTACCAAATTATCAACTGGGTAACTCCGGAAGGCGGTGGAGGTCCTGTCTACAAGAATCTTTAGATGGACCGAGTGCTTTTCAAAAACTTGCCACCGGATAGGAGTCTCTCATGAAGCTCATTCATATTCTAGCAGTTGCTGTATTTGTTTCATCCGTGTCATTGTGTGCCCAGGACGAGTCGGTACGAGTACAACTTGTCGTTCCGGATTCGGACACCGTCCAGATAGTCACGTTGAAGGATGGGACGGTCTTGAACGGAAGAATCATAAGCATTTCGTCCGAGACTGTCGTTTTTCAGGCCGCCGTCGGTGACATCACCGTGAAAATAAGTCAAATCAAGAATGTGAAATCTATACCGGTTTCTATGGTTCGGAGAGGAGAATATTGGTTCCCGAACCCCAATGCCACTCGACTTTTCATTGCCCCGACGGGTAGAATGCTCAAGCAAGGAGATGGCTATTTTCAGAATATCTATATCTTTTTTATCGGAGGAGCTTTCGGTGTAACGGACAACATAACTATCGGAGGTGGTAGTTCGATCGTTCCGGGGACTTCCCAAGTCTACTACGTGACACCCAAGGTCGGCTTTGAAGTTGCAAAAAACATTAACATTGCAGCAGGCACTTTGTTTGCAGGCTCGACAGAAGAAAGTGAACATGTTGGCATTCATTACGCCGTTGGAAGCTTTGGTACAAGAGAAGGCA
>JAGQUY010000585.1 GCA_020438245.1 Bacteroidota bacterium | reverse complement strand
TGATGGCTTTGGCAATCTGATCCACAGTTTTTCGCGATCCCATGAGTCATCCCACAATACTGATTCTGCAACAGGCTTTATAAAGTCGACAGGGACTCCGTTAATCAAAACCGAGTCGACTCTAATTTTGTAATACAGCAGAAAGGAAAAAGTTTGAATGTTGTCTCGAATGAATTGTATATCCATCGATGCACGTCCTCTAACTCGCGCCTTGCTGTCAAATGCGAGTTGAATGGAATAGTGGTTAACCCGAAGACGATCATTGTTTTGTTCACGAAAATACGAAGGCTTGTCGTAATAGGAGGATTTATGAAAGGCCGACACGGGTTCCAGCCAGTATTTCTGACTGGAGCCTCTTCTGTACAATTGAATCTCTTCAACTTCTTCGTCACTCATCTTGAAAAACATGGGGTCATCCATCGAAGAACCGAATACATGTCCTGACTGAAGAATATTGCTTTTCTCGCTGAAACCGGCAAAAAAACAAGGCGACTCATTGCCCACTGCGTCTAATAAGAAGCCCATGTCTGACGAGACGAATTTCTTCTCTTGATCAAGAATATAATTGGAATACAGGTTTAGTATCTTATTGGCGTGTGGATCTTTGATAGCAGTCCAGGAGTTACCGAGACCTAAGATATTATTTTCAGATGCCGTATCTACGACGAACAAGAAGAGTGAAGAAAACGGCTTTGTAATGGCAGGCCTGCCATAAATGCGCAGAAGTTGGTCCTTCTCAACCTGAGTCGGCGGGGTCATCGTAAAAAGCCCCTGCCCCTCAAAAAGTAGAACCCGCCGTCTGCCATTGATCTTGGATGCGAGATAGAGCTTGCCCTGGATCATCCGAAAAGTGGCTGCGTCTCTCACGAGAACCTCGTCTTGAATGTCCATTTCCTCCTGTAACTCCAGGTTACAGAACTGGTTTGTCCATTCCTGTAATGTTTGGCCAGAAGCGGGTACAGGGAATACTGAAAATAGCCAAAGGCAAATCACCAGCCTACGCATAAAACCCAGAACTCCCGTTTAGAAAAGGATTAAAACGCTTTTCATGGCCAATTGTTGTGGAAGGACCGTGGCCCGGATAAACCGTCGTCTCATCCGGTAAGACGAACAGCGAGGTTCGAATTGAGTTAATCAAGGTTTCGAAATCGCCTCCCGGAAGGTCGGTGCGGCCAATGGATCCCTGAAATAAAACATCTCCACCGAAAACAACTGACTCGGAGGCTTCATACAAGCAAATGCTGCCGGGAGAATGTCCCGGTGTGTGAAATATTTTGAATGTCAATCCGCCCAATTTAATTTCTGCGTTAGGACCATAATAAAAATCGACGGATGGGGGCTCATCTATGCGCAATCCAAACATGGCGGCCTGCTGCGGAAGTGTGTCCAACAAGAACTGATCTTCTTTGTGCAGGTAGAACGGAATCGACAGCTCTGTTTTTACTTCCAACACCGCTCCTACGTGATCCAGATGAGCATGGGTATTCAGAATGAATTGAAAATCGAGGCCTGTTTGCCGGGCCACATCAAGAATACGATCCGCTTCATCACCAGGGTCTATAATAGCACCTTTTTTGGATTGCTCATCTCCAATGATATAGCAGTTTTCCTGAAATGGGCTGACAACTTCAACTTTGATAATCATTACTTGAGGAAGTTTTTGAACCACTCTTGTGTGGCGGAAAGCGCACGCTTCAGTTCAGGCGTGGGGCCTGTGAAGGGGTGAACGCAATTGTAGGTATGACTTGCCCCTGGGATAATTTCCAGGCGAGATCGGGAAACTCGTAGTGCCTCAAAGATGGACCGGGACTCACCAACAGGAACACTCTCATCCTTGTCTCCATGTACAAGCAAATAAGGCGTATCCAGTTTGGATGCTGTCTTGAGGATATGCAGTTTGGATTTCCCGTTTTTCTCAATATCCTCGACGATATCGAGGTCCAGCCTCATCCACTGGCCTGTGCGTGAGTTCTGGATTTCTGTATTCCCCTGCCTTTTCCACTGTGGCATGATATCAAGAAATGATTTGCGATCAACATGGGATATTGCAGACCAAGTCACGACAACGTGAATTCGATTGTCAAATGCCGCCTTTAGAACTGCCATTCCGCCGCCCCGTGAATGACCCAGAATTCCAACACGGTCAAGATACCCTTGTTTCCCACACACGTTCCCCTTCTCCAACTCCTCCAAAACCCGGTCCAAATCATCCAGCTCACGCGAGTACGTATTGGTCGCAAAACGCTCGAGGTCGGTGAAGTTCTGCAAGTCCTCACCGATACCGGAACCGGAAAAATTGAATTTTACCACAATGAAGCCCTTCTTACAGAGCATTTCAGCTACATAAGGAAAGAATCCCCAGTCCTTAAAACCCTTAAATCCATGACAAAGTATAAGCACCGGGTAACGCCGGTTCATATCCGGATAACTGACGTCGCCACGGATAGGATCTTTGTGTTTGTTAAAGAGCTTAAAGGGCTTTTGGATCATTCAGCGGCAATCAAACGCTATTGGCTATTTCTTTGTGGTCACCGGCCTCCAACTCAGCAAGAATCGGACGGAAACTTTCAAGGGTCTCCTTGTCAAGATAGTCGATGAATAACTTTCCATGCACATGATCAAGTTCGTGTTGGATCACTCTTGCCAGAATACCCGTCGCCATACCCTCATGGAACTCCCGGTTCAAATCCATATACCTTACCATA
>JAGQUY010000584.1 GCA_020438245.1 Bacteroidota bacterium | reverse complement strand
CCGGTTTTGAGACTCTGGATAAGTCGTTCCGAACCAGATCTACTATCATGACGTTTTCGGCCCGATCCTTCTCGCTTGTGGTCAAGTCCAAGTACGCCTTTTCGTCCTTCCAAAAGTCGGTTGATCGAGGTCGTGTGCCCTTGATCGGCTTGCTGACGACCGTATTGTCAATCACCTGTAAAAATTGTTCGGGGGACGAACTGATCACTGCGTAGTCTCCGCAACTCAAATAAGCAGAGTACGGGGACGGACTGACTTCGCATAACGCCTTAAAAAGTTGATAACCGTTCCACGGATGCTCTGAAAGGGAAATATCAAAACGTTGGGTCAGGTTTACCTCATACACATCACCCTGCGAGATGTGTTCCTTGATGCGGCGCGCCTTTTCCAAGTAGGAGGACTTGGACAGTTGCGGGCGAATTTCAAAATCGAATGCCGTTGTGCGCTCCGGGCGCACCGGTTTTTCAACTATTTTCTCAAGCGATTGGATCGCATGTTCGTCGCCGGCAAAAAACAGACGATTTTCAAAATGATCCATTACAAGAACGGCGTCAAAGAGCATCCAAAGGCCGTCAAACCAGCGAAGGTCGGGCACTGCCTTGGAAGGAAGATCCTCAAGATGATCTTTTAGGTCATACCCCCAATAGCCGATGGCGCCTCTTTGAAAGAAAGTATGCT
This sequence comes from Bacteroidota bacterium, assembly GCA_020438245.1. Classification (GTDB taxonomy): domain Bacteria; phylum CLD3; class CLD3; order SB21; family SB21; genus JAGQUY01. The sequence continues at coordinate 1,513 of JAGQUY010000584.1, read as the reverse complement.
CCGACGAAGTCTTTCTCATCAGGGACTGCAAAGCCTCGAACGGGTTGCCATCGAGCGAGCGGGATGTACCACCTTCGAACACCGTGATGGCATCCTTTCGGCAGGAGAAGACTTTCGCGGGCCGGCAACCCATGTAGGAATATCGCCCCTCTGTCCGGGTTGGCATCGAACTATGCAAGAACGCGTGGTACGGCTCCCGGTAGATCCTGGCATATAAGTCGAAAAGTGTCTCCGATGAGCGGAAGTCTTTTGTCATACTATTCGAGAATTTCCACCAGCGTCTTACGATACGTCTCCAGGATTTGTCTTGTCATCAAGCCGGCAGAGCCGATTCCGATCTTGCGGGCTCCGCATCGGGTCACCGGCAGGATATCCACATTCGTGTTTGTCAAAAAGACCTCTGAGGCGCCAAGCAATTCGGATTTCGAAGGGAGGCGCTCATCAACCGTCAAACCAAGCCGGCTACGTGCAATTTGAAGTACGCGGGCCCGCGTAACTCCCGGCAGGATTCCTGCCTTAAGCGGCGGCGTCACAAGCCGCCCATCCGAAAAGAGAAACAGGTTGCTGGAGGTTCCTTCATACACGTTTTCCTGAGTATCCATCAGGACTGTATCGTAAGAATGGTCATCAAGGGCACTTTGTTTGGCCAGTGCATATTCCATCGCGCTCAACGATTTAACCTTCGGTTTTTTTCTTGCCGGATGAAAATGCGGTGAAATTTGCAGCGAAATTTTAACTCCTTGCTCATACAGGGACTCCGGTATTTCCTTTACAGGACGAACCTGCATCAGCCAGTTGGGTTTGAGATCGTCGGAAAATCCAAATCCAAAACGGTCACCGATACCACGGGTAACGGTCAAGCGAACAGTTGCATCCGCAATCTGATTTTTTTTCAGCAATTCGCCGAGAACGTATCGAAGATCTGCGACCGGCTTGTCAAAAGGAATTCGGGTTTCCTGGCACGACACCCGTAGACGCTCCATGTGTGCCCTGAAACCGATGACTTTATGATCGATGGAGCGCATCGTTTCGAAAAGGCCGTCGCCGTAAAGGAAGCCGCGATCATTGCAGGAAATCTCAATACGATCCTCGGTGAGGAATTTTCCGTTGAACCATGCGATGTAAGAGGAAGACATGAATAAAGGTAAGTCGGACGTTCCAATCGATCAACTGCCATCTTGCGGTGACATGGCATTCAAAAGAAGTTGAATTCCACAACAAACTTGTATATGTTTTTGCCCTCTGAGGAAAGAATGGAATATGATCGACACGATTCTAGATAAAATTGAAAACGGCGAGCGGTTGACGTTTGACGATGGTTTGGCTCTTTACGACTGTAAGGAGCTATCACTATTGTCGTTCATGGCCAGTCGGGTTCGTCAGCGGCGCAAGCCGAGCAACGAAGTCACGTACATCATTGACCGCAATATCAACTACACTAACGTCTGTGTGGATTTGTGCAGCTTCTGCGCGTTTTACCGGCCGGTGGGTTCCGACGAAGGATATGTACTGC
>JAGQUY010000583.1 GCA_020438245.1 Bacteroidota bacterium | reverse complement strand
TATCAAAAACAAATGGGACGGAAGATCATGATTTTAGAGGTTAAATGCGAGACCAACGCCCACGATGAGGGATGCGTCGAGCGAAAAACCTTCCAGAAATCCAACCGATTTGTAGCCCACTTCACCGACACCGGCAACGGCGGCAGCCAATGGATAAAATGCCCGGACGGCAAACGCACCGCCGGATCCTCCGCCTTTATGCTCGATCGGAACGGGCCCAAAATCAAGTCGCGGCTGCTGCCAGAAGTCCAAGCGCACATCAAAGGAAGCGGAACCGGCATCGCAGAAGTTCTGAATATACAGACCAATGCCTCCCCAGGATCGGTGAAACGTTTCATCCCCCAGCCGGAAATCAACAAGGACAATGCGCCCGTAAGCGCTGACGAAATTCTCAAAGTGATATTCCGGCCCGAATGGCGTTAACCCCAGACGAAATGAAGGCAGATAGCCTAAATCTCCGACAGGTATGACCGGCAGACGATTGCTGCTATTGCCGTCCCACAAATAGGTCTTGAGCTGGGTGTACAACGTGAACCACAAGAAGGGATTCAGCAGACCAATGCGATTGCGACTTTGCAGATATGCGAGACTCATCGACAGGCTGTCCGGATTATTGAATCCCGCATTGGCGTTGATAATCCTGACGTAGGCTCGTGGATCGTTCTCGGTCAAGGAAAGATCATTCACAGACCCATTTATATAATTGAATGAGATCTGCCATGTCCAAAAATAGAGTGATGCTTCGCGATAATTGATCGATTTTCCGGCCATCCAGCGCATCCCGAGCGTACGATTAATCAGCGCGTGGGACTCCAGTCCTCCTGTCCAAATGGCCAGCAACTGATGATTGCTCAGTGCAGTGCCCGGAATATCCACGGCTGCTTGACCACCTCCTGCCCCGTATGGCGGAGGCATGTCAAACCCGTAATCCACGTGTGAAATTTTGAATTCCCTGTATCTGGCACCATGACCGAAGTATTCATGCGTCAGGACAGCGGAAAAGTAGTCGATGGGCATGTCGAGAGCAAAGAGCTTGAAAAAGCGCAGCGCCATACCTCCCGACTTGCCGGATAGAGTATTTTCGGGAAACCACCGGTTTCCGACTATACGATCTTCCCCTTTCGCAATGGCCCGATGCGCAGTAACAACATTGGCGGCGCCGCTTTCCATAGAAAGACCGGGCTCAAACACGATTGACGACGGACGGACATTACGGATTGAATCCTGAGCCGGTCGGATTTGGGCACCGAGGTCAACAGAAGATATGACCTGCCACAATAAGAGAACGGCCAGCGTGCGTACCGGTGTTTTCAACGTGCTGTGTCAGCGCAATCGTTCCGTCAACGTCGCAATTGCGGAAAACTTAGACAATGACCCGGCTCAGGTGGACAACTGATCTTTAGGGATTGTGATTACGCCGGAACAGGCGTCGCCTTCTCGAAGGGAAAAATTTTTGCCAGGATTTTGCGACGATACCTGAAAATGTCTTCCAATTTCGGGCGGACCAAAATCGGATGGACCATGGCGCCGAACGGACCAAATGGCAGAGCATAATGCACGACGTCCGTCATTTCAACTCCGTCCGCCGTTTCCCTCAAAAAATGTTTGTGATGCCAGAATTTATAGGGTCCGAAACGCTGCTCATCCACGAAATAATAGGGTTCCTCCACATGCGTAATTTCTGTGACCCATCGTATGGGCAGTCCAAAAACAGGCCTCACGTTATATCGAACAATCATACCGGAGAACATTTTTTCGCGGTTGAATTCCGAAGTAATCTCAAAACCCATGTATTCCGGCGTGATCATTTTGAGGTTGGCCGGCGAGGAAATAAAATCCCAGGCCTCGTCAAGCGAACAACCGAGTGTTTGAACCGTTTTCAACGTGTGAATTTGCATGTTCACTTCAAATGGGAAACGATCTCTTCACTCAAAGGCTTGACGGCCGAGGAATAGAAACCCACCAGTTCGCCGTTTTCATCGATCAGGTACTTGCAGAAATTCCAGTTGGGAGACTTTTCGTTCCAGCCGTTTTTCTCCTTGGACGATAACCATTGGTACAACGGATGCTTATCCGAACCTGCCACGGAGATTTTGCTGAACATCGGGAACTGGACACCGTAATTTTTTTGACAAAACGCCTTTATTTCCGAATCCGAACCGGGCTCCTGACCGCCAAAATTGTTTGCCGGGAAGCCGAGAACAACCAGACGGTCTTTGTGTTGATCTTGAAG
>JAGQUY010000582.1 GCA_020438245.1 Bacteroidota bacterium | reverse complement strand
AATTCCAAACCAAGAAAAACCGGGTTCTACTGCTGCTTTCGTTGCTCTTCCTCACGTGCGACCAATCCGAATTTAACAAGAATACTGTTTCTTACCTCAGCCTGGGTGATGCCGATTATATTTCGAACGCACATTCCACTCTGGACGGCGGTTTCCTTCTTGCAGGTTCGACAACCAGTGTCCGCAACAACGAAGACATGCTCGTCATCAAGCTGGATGCGGATCTAAATCTCCAATGGGGAAAGACATTTGGTGCGGAGCGGGCGGACGAGGCTTTTGATGCCATTGAAACAAGGGATCACCAGTTTCTCGTTACCGGACGAATCCGCTCAGACGATGGAGACTATGATTTGTACGTGGCCAAACTGAATGCATACGGTGAAATGGTTTGGTCACGTATTTTCGGTGGGACGGGGTACGACGAAGGACGCCGACTGCACGATCTTGGCGACGATCGCTACATGGTTATCGGGAGAACAGACGGCTTCGGCGCACAAAACTCAGACATTTGGCTGCTGACGCTCGACAACGACGGAGACAGCCTCTCGTCAAAAACCGTCGGCTGGCCATTTGACGAAATACCGCTCGGAAGTATTCGGACTGACGACGGGGATCTCTTGATTACCGGTTACTCGGGGAGCTTCGGTTCTTTTTACCGAGCGATGCTCGTCAAGATTGACTTGGAAGGCAATATCGTGTGGTATCAGTCCTATGGAGGGTGCAATCGTATGGAAGGCGTTTCCATAGTGGAAGTACCCGGAGGCGGCTATGTGGTCGCTGGACGCAATGGCGTGCGTTGCCATCCCTATGTAAATTACGATGCATGCTTTATCCGAACGGGGCCAACGGGTGATTCGCTTTGGACGCGTAACTTCGGTGTAACAACCTACGACGAACTGCATTCTATTGTGAGACTGGACGACGGTTCGTATCTGGGCGTTGGACAATCCTATCATATTTCTCCCAAATTCGTAGATGATTTTCAGACTTATGTCATTCATCTAGACGCGAACGGCGATAGCTTATGGACAAGATCGTACGGAGGACCTCAGGCGGACGGGGCGGTTGCCATATGCAGTGATGCGAAGGGCGGCTTCCTGATCATCGGATACACCCAGAATCCCCATCCCGGGCAGACTGCCATCCTGTTCATCAGAACCAATAGTCAGGGAGAGTTTTAGACCTGTAAGACTCCGAAGTTGGGAGGAGGTATATTTGGATTATTCATTGCCGTATCCAGACATCGGATCAGAACCTCACGCGTTTCCATCGGGTAAATGATCTCATCGACCCAGAGTCTTGCTGCGGCATATCTCGGATTTCCCTGCCGTTCATAGTTGGACTTAATCTGCTCATACAATTTGCTCTTTTCCCCTTCACTAACCTTCTTACCCCCCAATGTGATTTCAGTAATAGTTGACGCAGCTTGACTGCCTCCCATCACGGAAATATTGGCAGTCGGCCAGGCGAAGATGAACCTTGGGTCATATGCCTTTCCGCACATGGCGTAGTTACCAGCCCCGTAACTTCCACCGATAACAATGGTAATCTTGGGGACCACCGAGTTGGCAACCGCATTGACCATTTTGGCTCCGTCCTTGGCGATACCGGCATGTTCCGCATCACGGCCCACCATGAAACCGTTCACGTCATGCATAAAAATCAGCGGAATTCCGTCTTGATTGCAATTCATTACGAAGCGGGCGGCTTTGTCCGCCGCTTCATTATACATCACCCCGCCCATTTGCATTTCGCCGCGTGCCGTCCTTACTACGAGCTTCTGGTTGGCCACGATACCAACGGCGTATCCGCCGATCCGGGCTGTACCGGTCAGAATGGTCTTCCCATAGGTGGCTTTGTACTCGTCAAATTCCGAACCGTCAACCAATCTCGATATGATCTCCTTCATATCGTACGTTCCCAGTCCTTCAGGGATAACGGCAAGGAGATCCTCCGCCGGCCACAACGGTTCTTTCGAAACTGTCTTATTGAAGGATGCCCGTTGCCGATGGCTCACTTTGGCAAGAATTTCACGTATTCGTTGAAGAGCGGAATCATCGTTTGGTTCCTGATAATCCGCAGTACCGGAAATCGCATTATGCGTTGTGGCGCCCCCTAACGTTTCAAGATCTATCACCTGACCAATGGCCGCCTTGACCAGGGCGGGACCTGCCAGAAAGAGACTGGATCCCTCAACCATAATAAACTTATCGCACATCACGGGCAGGTAAGCTCCGCCTGCAACACACGGTCCCATGACGGCGGCAACCTGAGTTACACCCATAGCGCTCAAGCGAGCATTATTGTAGAAAATTCTCCCAAAGTGATTCTCATCCGGAAACACTTCATCCTGCAACGGCAGAAAAACACCGGCGCTATCAACGAGATACACGATGGGAATAAAGTTCTTCATGGCCATCTCCTGGGCTCGAAGCGTCTTCTTTACGGTCAAACCGAAGTGAGCTCCTGCTTTCACGGTCGCGTCGTGCGCAACAACCATCGTTTCGTTTCCGTGAATAATCCCGACCCCCATGACACATCCGCCTGCCGGGCAGCCTCCGAATTCCGAGTACATGTCATGAGCGGTGAAAAGACCGAACTCCCTGAAGCTCGTTCCGGGATCCACCAGTTTTTCAATGCGTTCGCGCGCCGTCAGCCGCCCCTTCTGGTGCTGTCGCTCTATATTCTTGGGGCCGCCGCCCTGCCGAATGACCTGTGCTTCCGACTGAAGTTCTTCGATCAGACGGGACATGAATGCCCGGTTCTTTTCGGCTTTCTTCTGATTCCAAGTGTCTGAGGATGTACCGATGGGGGCCATAACTTCAACAAATCCTTTCTACTTAAGCAGCGGCGAAACGTCAATCTTCCACAGATCGGTGTTGTGGCCGGATTGGTAGACGGCTGATTTCCCATCCGGAGACCATCGACCGTGCATTTCCTGATTCGTATTGTCTTTGGAGACGGTGCGTGTCGTCCTCTCACCACCGGAAAGCGACATCAACCAGATGTCCTTGTCATCGTACCACGCCCGCGTAAACAACAATCGGTTTCCGTCCGTCGATGGGATCGGTTCATCGTCAAATCCGTACGGTGTCTTGTCTCTGGTAACCGGTAAGGGAATGCCACCTCCGACCGGAGCATGCCAGATACTCCATCTGCCTGCCCAATTCGCAGAAAAGAGAATCAGATCGTTGATCGAAAAACACGGGTGTAGTTCGGCATGAGGATCGATTGTGATTTGTCTTTCTGTCCCCATTCTCAGATCTTTAATCCAAATATCCGGGCTTCCGGCTCGCTCAGATACAAAAAGCAACCGGTTACCGTCAGGTGAAAATCTTGCCTGGTAACAAGGAAAACTGTCCTGGGTAACTCCGACCATGTAGGATCCTACGGAATCTGCACGGACCTGTCGAAGCCAAAGGTGACGGATGCCGGTACGACCTGACGTAAAAACCACTTCCCGCCCGTCGGGTGAGAGCTCCGG
>JAGQUY010000581.1 GCA_020438245.1 Bacteroidota bacterium | reverse complement strand
GCCTTTTTCTGTTTTCTCAACACGAACGACCGGTATTAAACTGGACGGCTCCGGGTGACCAGAGCTCAACTCCTTGATTTGGTCGCGAGAAATCCAACCCTCATTGGCTTTTGAAAGGTTCAACCGGATCTGTTGTCCGATACGTCCGTTTGCAACGCAGCGAACTCCCTGTGGAAGAAAATAGGTGTAGGCCCGGCCCGGTCGATTTCGGACATTTGCCAATTCGGCTGTTATCTCAACTGTTCTCGGCGGCCCATACGTATTCAGGGTACCGGACACTCCCCTCGTCAAACCTGTTGTATGGTTCGAAACCGTCGCCAAACACCGTGCGTTACGGTAGTTGATTCCTGCTCTCAGCGTGTACGAGGTTTCGTACAATCCAGGTATCTTGGGACGTGAGGATGGTTTTGAAATGCCCATGAATGCATCGCCAAAGTCATCGGTGATTCCGCTTTCGGTTTCCAACAGAGCAAGTTGACTGTCAATGACCGTGCCGTCCCCGTTCATAATTCGAACCGAAACAGAACGGCCGGGACTCGCACGAACCCGAAGCGGAAGCACCTCTCCTGAATTTAGCCAGACCGAATCCGCGGGGAAACACAGGTATAGGGGATCGACCTCAAGGGCAATGGTGTCGAGGGGAGGGCGTTCAATTGGAACACGGACGGTTCTCACAAATGACACCGTCGTGTCGAGTCTCGTTACAACGCAGTGCTGTGCGAAGATGGAGTCCGTCCTTACGCTGTCAGGGGGAATAGAAATAAAATCAAGAAAGGCACCGTCTGGCGACGCACGAATCAACTGTCCGTTAATTTGCAGTGAAGCACCTTTCAGCAGGATGCGTCCCAGCACGATCGTAGAGTCAACCGTCGAGAGCAACATATGTTGGCGGGGATATACAATGGAGACAGGGTCTTGTGAAAAGGCACACGGATTCGCCAGGACGAAAGTAAGGAGGGTTAACCCAAAGGCCCGGGTGCTGGTCTTCATCAGTTTCTACGAAGCAATAGTGATCGGACTCTCTTCAAAGATTCCCTGGCGGAATCGTAGTGCGGGTAAAAGGACAGGGCTTCGATAAATTCGGCTTCTGCGGCGGACCATTCACCCATTAGTTCATATACCCGGCCAAGATTAAAACACGGGTAGTGCCTTGCGTCATATCTTTTTGCCCGTTTGGCTTTTTCAAACCAGGGTTTTGCTTGCTGAGGCTTATGCTGACTCATCAGGTACGCTCCAATGTCGTTGTACGGATTGCCAAAGTCCGGGTCGAGCTCGATGGCTCTCTCGCATTCTTGGATAGCACCCTCCAAGTCACCCTTAAGGCTCAGAGCCCATCCGAGAAAAGTGTGCGCTTCGGCTGTCGGATAGCTTTCAAGTGAGTGCCGGTATTCCTCCACGGCCGGATCCAGCACTCCGGTCATTTGGAGACGATACCCTTCGTGAAAATGCCTGGCGGCGTCGCGAAGCCTGGGGTCTCCGGACGCCTTAAACGTTTCGTCAAACATTTGAATGCATAAATGTAAAAAACCGTCTGACGACTATCAAGATATGCTTTTACGATAACCCGTAGTATTGCGCAGTGGGAGGGAAAGAGCTAAGCGATCGCTCCGCAAAAAAAAATGCGGCCAGAGGGCCGCATTCAAAAAATTCGATACTGATGGAGTTATTCGAAACGAAGAGACTCAATCGGGTCCATTTTAGAGGCTTTCATTGCCGGCCACATTCCGAACCCTACACCAATGACGGAACAAAAAATCAATCCGCCGATTGCCCAGTCAAACGGTAT
>JAGQUY010000580.1 GCA_020438245.1 Bacteroidota bacterium | reverse complement strand
CCTTGCCACCGAGCAAGGTTTTTTGTTTTAACCGAAGAAATTGGTGAATATCAGCCCGATGTCAGCTAAATTGTCGTACCATGCAGAGATTTACCTGTTTTGCCATTCTCCTGTTGATCAGCGGTGAATGTCTTTTTTCACAGGATATACAGGTTGGAAGGGCACCTCGTCGTACCTTGAAGCGAAAAGCAACCGTGGCCAACGATGGCACAGGGACCTACACGTCAATCCAAGCCGCTATTGACGCGGCTGAATTCAATGCAACGATTACCATCAAAGAGGGGATTTACAGGGAGACGGTGCTTCTGAAGAGCTTCGTAAATCTTCGGGGGGAAGGAGAGGGCAAGACCATCTTGATTTCCGGAGACGATGGACCTGTTGTAGAAGCCTATAATTTGGGCGGCGGCATGATTTCTGATCTTACTTTGAAAGGGAGGACAAACGATAGGGGGCCACTTTTGATCGGCAAATATGCCAATTTTTCAGTTGAAAGGTGTTCCTTTGTCGGAGGAGTCACGGGCGCAGAAATATTGCACAAATCTCTGGTCAACTTCAGAGACTGCAGTTTTTCCACATTTGTCCAAGAGGCGATAAGGTATGCCGATCGCAGCCATGGTTATGTGATTAATTGCACGGTGAGTGATGCAGAGATCGGCATTATCGTAGACCAACATGCCTCGCCAACAGTTGAACGGAACACGATATCAACCATACGACGCCACGGTATTTGGGTCCGCAATAATTCAACCAATAAGATTCTCGGAAACGTTCTGACAGGAATTGGCGATAACGGCATTTTGGTTGAATCTAACTCAAGCCCATTGATCAGAAACAACACTGTTCACGGAAATGGTCGTGCGGGCGTTGGAAAAGCCACAGAGAGTTCGGGGTATGGTGTTCTGCTAAAAAACACTTCAGCGGTTTCACTGGTCAATAACTCCATTACGTCCAATTCAGCAGGGCTGGGTCTTTTTAATGCCCGTGAAATTGTTTTTTCCAGAAATAATGTCTGGGGTAATGATACCAACTATGTGGGTATCGCCAAACCCGATTCCGACCTGTCCGTGAATCCGGATTATCAAGAGAGCGATCGTCTGCTCTTCAAAATTACTTCATCTTCACCTCTGTATCGGATGGGGGAAGATGCGGTGTCTATTGGGGCCGATTTTGATAATACCCGACTTGAAAGAAAGCGGCGCTTGAATTATCTCAAGACCGCGGCCACCCGAGACCTCTCACTGGGCAACTATTATACGGCCTATCAGTCGGCCGAGGAAATTCTCCAGATAGATAGAGAAGACATTGAGGGACAAAGCCTGAAAAGAAAAGCAGGATCGGAAATCGGCAAAGCCTACGTCAGGAATGCTATTATCGATTTTGAAGCACAGAACTTGCGAATTGCAGAGAATTACCTGCGCGCAGCGCTGACCTATGATCCGGACAATCAAGAAGCAAAGAATTTGAGGTCACAGATTGAGGACTTGTATGCCGCGGACAGATGGCGGGTGACTTTTTATGTCATCGGAGGTTTCTTGGTCGTTGGATTTGGAGGGTGGTACTGGAAAAAGCGAATTTTGCTATCTGAGCTAAAGAGGCAGGTCAAATGGTGGTTGGATGATGCCACCGAGCAGATGGAAATAGCCAAATCAATACGGGGTGAACGGTTTGATCCCGAGGGGATGATATTAGCTCAGAAGAAGCTTAAGGAAGCACAGCAGCTATTTGAACAAGGTAATTTTGAAGCCAGTGAACACGCTTGTAATGAATCAGCACGTTTTTCAGCGCGTGTGAAGGATGAAACGGAGAAGCAGCGAAGGATTCGCCAGGATGCCATGCTCGAGGTAGGCAACGCGGAGGAATTGATGAACTCGATTTGCACGGAAATTGCAGATCGATTTGTCGATGATGTTAAAGAACTGGAGTTTTATCTTGATCGGGCGCGCGAAGCTATACGGTCCGGTCAGTTTCTGCTCGCCAAAGAACTTTCAGAGGACCTTCAGTCGACGATCCGGCATCTTGAAGACCGGTTAGAGGACGAACGTCTGAGAAATATCAGAGAATTGATTGCAGATACGGAGAGCCTCATCGTAGGGGCCCTTGCTACCAATGACAGCCCGGAAATTATTTCTGCCGTTATTGATTTCAGATCGGAGCTGGATACTTTGCGATCCGGATTTGAAAACGGTCAGGTAAGCGCAGACGAGGTTCTGCCCCAGATTCGTCAAATCAACGATTTCGTTCTCGAAGTTCAGAAACTTGGGGGAGGCGATGGCAAAAGTCCTTCGGCCAAGAAACGTTCGTTTTACGACATTTTGGGAGTCAAGGAAGATGCCTCACTGGAGCAGATCAAGGCTGTTTATCGAAAACTCAGTATGATCTATCATCCGGACATGAATGCTTCCGACGATTTGGGCATTGCCGGCGATGAGCGCTTCAAGGAGATTAAAGAAGCGTATGACATATTGGTTTCTCAGAAAACTCAAAGTTCGGGGAGATAGGATTGAAATACCGATTGAAGGGGAAATTGCCGCTTGTGACGTTTGGTATTATAGTGGTGCTTGTTTTGACGCAGGTTGCATGGTGGATCTATTATCAGTTGGGTCAAAACAAGACAGTCTTTCAAATGCATCAAAGCGTGCTGAGTTTAAGGGTACGTGAGGCCGTACAGCACATAAATAAGACATTTGAAACGGACATGCTGACGCATGCGGTATACGGGGGTGTCAGGGCATTTCCCTCGTTTCCGGATCCGAATGATATACCAGCCGGATTTTTCATGGGGGTGGGAGATACAGTGTTGCTGAACGCGGCGCCCAAGGGTCTGGTTGTTGCTGCGGTTCGGTGGGACGCGCTGGAACAGGCCATGGCCGGCGAGTATCCGGAACTTACCATCGAGCGACTACCCCAAACGACCGAAGTTCGCTACCGGCATGGCCCTGCCCGTCATGTACGGTTACCGATTCTCATACGGCCGAAAACAGACTATCTGGCAACCATCATTCAGGAAACCGAGCGCAAATCGGTCATGTTCATTTCAGAAGGGGTGTTTCTTTCACTCATGGTCTTGATTGGCGTCTATATCATTTTGGTTACGTTGCGCAGGGAACTTGCCGTTGAAACAAGACAAAAAAACTTTGTGCTGAGTATTACTCATGAATTGAAATCACCCCTGGCGTCCGTCAAATTGTATCTGCAAACGATGCTTTCCAAAAATGTCCCGGAACCGAAAAGGAAAGATTTTTTGGAGCACTCTGTTGTGGATGTGGAGCGTCTCGAACGTTTGGTGGAAAATATGCTGGAGACAGCCAGATTGGACAGCGGCGAATATATTCTGAGACCGTCACCCGTTCGTTTGAGTGACGTGGTCAGCCAGTCGGTAAACAGACTTCAACGGTCGCTTCAGGAGGACAAGGTGGAAGTGGATTTACGGGTGGAAGAAAATGTGTGGGTCCTGGGAGATCCACATGCGTTGATTTCAATCGTCGATAATATTATTGATAATGCAGCGAAGTACTCGTTACCACCCAAACGGGTCGAGGTGGTATTGGCCACGGCCAACGGAGAGGCTGTTTTGGAAGTATCGGACAGCGGGCCGGGAATCGCCGAGGCAGATCGTCCGTTTGTGTTTGATCGGTTTTATAGGGCCGGCGATGAGATGACACGGCTGGCGAAAGGAACTGGACTGGGGCTCTTCCTTGTCAAGCAACTTGCAGATGCACATGGGGCAAAAATTGGTTTCCGCAATTTGAATGGAACCGGGGCGTGCTTTGAAATCCGGTTTTCGGTCGTGACAAATGTCAATCAAACGGAGCGTGAACAATGACAAAAACGCGGCTGCTTCTTGTAGAGGATGAAAAGAACATAGCAGAATCGCTCATTTTTAATTTGGAAGATGAGTACGACGTGCTTTGGGCAAAGACCGGCGAAGAAGCCCTTATCATGTACGGTCGGAATAAGGTTGATCTGATTGTGCTTGACGTGATGTTACCACAGTTGAGCGGGTACGATGTTTGTGAGAACATACGCAAGCAGGACACGGCCACGCCCATTCTTTTCTTGACAGCGAAAAACACCGATGCGGACCGAATTGAGGGACTCAAATTGGGTGGGGATGACTACCTGGGTAAACCGTTCAATCTTGACGAGTTTCTGCTTCGGATCAAGGGGCTCTTACGTCGAAGACAGAACACACCCACGTCGGGACTTGTGTCGATTGGACAATACTCAGTCGACTTGAACAATTATGAGGCGAGCACCCGAGAGGGGAAAGTCCGATTGACCAAGAAGGAGTGCCTTCTACTCAAACTGCTTATTGAAAGAGGAGGTCAAGTGGTGACCAGGGATGAAATGTTGACACAAGTTTGGGGTTACGAGAGCGCGCCGTCCACAAGAACGGTGGATAACTTTATTGTAAAGTTACGAAGCTATTTTGAGGAAAACCCAAAGGAGCCAAAACACATTCTTTCGATTCACGGCGTTGGTTATAAACTGATAATCTGAGCCTACTTCACCAGGATCATTTTCTTAGTCTGTATCATTCCATCGTAGCTGAGCCGCGCGAAATAGATTCCGCTGGTGACGGTGTTACCTCGACTATCCGTACCATCCCAATAGTACTCATGATCTCCTTCTTCCATTTCAGCATCCTCCAGCGTTCTAACCGCGTTGCCCAGTAGATCGTATACGTTGAGTTGCACGTATCCTGCCTGCTTCAGCTCAAAACGGATCTTGGTTGACAAATTGAGAGGATTGGGGTAGTTCTGATCAAGGACGAACAGCGCGCTCTGTGGGTTCCTTTGCTTTCGGGTGGACGGTTTCTTCACCTGTGACTCCACTTGATCAAACACGGTGTCGTGTCCCGCAAAAATTCTGATTTGATCCAGATTGGCTTTCAGATAGTTGGGTTGTGAACTCTTTATGGATGCTCCAATGTAGCTTTGAGGTCCCGTGTTTACCTGAGTGATTTTTTCAAATTTCCTGGTATGACGCAGCTTGCCATTGATGTAGAAACTCAGGCTGTCACCGGCCCCGTCGCAGAAGAAACCAATATGGGTCCACTGAGCCGGTTCTATAGCCACTTCTGACGAAAATACTTCTCTGGGACCCTCTGTTATTTCAACCTTCGGAATATTGTTGTCGATGAAAAACCGATATCCTGACACGAAGCCATTGTCCGCATTGATAACTTCTCCATGGACGCCGGTCGAATACAGGTAAATCCAGCAGGAGACTGAATAGGAAACATGGCCGTTCAAGTTGATATCGAGATAGGACGGCAATTTAAGAAACTGATTGATGCCGTTCAGGATAAGAAAATCTCCCCCTGCCGGGCTTGGATTGAGGATTCCACCCAGATCGTATTCGCCGGATTCGGCGTCCAAGTTTGACAACGACTGAACTGAAGAGGTCAGTTTGGATACGGCATGAAAATTATCCGATTCGCCAAAATTCAGTTCGAGTTTCAATTGGCCAAACACCGAACCGACACCCATGGCGGGTATCAGACTTAGGATGCAGATTTTGAAGAACAGAACAGCAGACTTTGTATCAACAACCATTTACACTCCGCTATTCATCCAAATTACTGTAAATTATACGTTTACAAATACAATCTTCTCATCCGGGCAACATAACTTCATTCATAATGTACTGACGGATTCGGGGTTGTGCAATCAATTTTTCCAGGTTTTTGGTAGTTCGAATATCCTTGATTTTCTTTCGGTTGGCTGGCTATATTGATCGACCTAATGTATGACGAGGGCCCACCTAGCTTATTTCCCTTTTAAGAGGAGAAGAGTATGGACGACATGGACGATGACAAGAAGTTCCCCAGCCAGCGACTTCGGAATATGGAAGACGACATGGAATTTCTGTTTTCCAACTTTTTTAACTCCAAATTTCCCATCCTCGTAAGCACGGAAAAGAGATGGATGCCGCCGACCGATGTTATAGAAACCGACGAAGAATTTGCCGTCATTATGGATCTGGCAAACGTCAAACAGGAGGACATCAAGCTCACGTATGAAGCCGGTGTCTTGACCGTGTCGGGCGTCCGAAAAGAGATGACGATTGCTCAAAAGCGCCACTATCACAAGATGGAAATTGATTTTGGCCCCTTCGAACGTAAGATAAGGATCAAGTCAAGGATCGTTGACCAGGCCATAAAAGCCTTTTATGAAAATGGTTTTTTGATTATCAAGTTGAAGAAAGATACGAATACGACCAAGGTCAGAAATATTGTGGTGGAGTGAATATGCCGGAAGAGTCT
>JAGQUY010000579.1:216-3561 GCA_020438245.1 Bacteroidota bacterium | reverse complement strand
TCGGGACTTTTGGAGACGGACTGATACTCTATGATAACGATCGATTCCATCATTTTCTTCATGACCCGAAAGACCCGACAACCATTTCTGATAACGAAATAGGGAAAGTCTTTTCGGACAAATCGGGCACCGTTTGGGCAGGAACATCGGGTGGAGGCGTTAACAAGATCAAAGAAAATAAGTTCACGGTACTTCGGTCGGACCCGCACAAGCTGACCGGCCTTTCGAGCGACGATATATGGGGAATTCATGAAGATCGGGACGGCCGTCTCTGGATCGGGTCGTATGATGAAGGTTTGAATGTTCTGCAGGAGGGCAAGATTTTCCGATTGCACCACGATGCGGGCGATTCGCGGAGCCTAATCTTTGATTATGTGTACTCAATTTTCGAGGATCGTGATGGTCAGATCTGGATTGCAACCGATCGGGGGATTAGTAAAAGAGTTCCGGGAGACAAACTGGGGGTTTTTCAGAATATTGTTCATAGGCCGGACGATCCGACCAGTTTGTCAAGCAACTCGGTTCTTCAGATTTTTCAGGACAGCAAGGGAAACATCTGGGTATCCACGCTTGGGGGCGGTGTCAATTTTCTGAGTGCGGATCAAATCAAAAAGCCAAATCCGTCCTTTGTTCGAATTCAGGCCGATACCTCCAAGATCAATACCCTGTCGGACAACCAAGTTTTCTCCATCGCTGAAGATTCGAAGGGACACCTTTGGTTTGGTACACAGAATGGGCTCAACGAGTACGATGGGGAGAAATTCACAGTTTATAAGAAACAGATCAACAACTCCAATTGCCTCTCTCACAACTCAATCATTTCTCTTTATATGACGGCGGATGATTTTTTATGGATCGGTACTCAAGGAGGAGGATTGAATTTGCTGAAAAACGGTAAGTTTACGGTTTTTACGCAGAAAGATGGCCTGCCGAACAATGTCGTGTACTCGATTCTGGAGGATTCGGAGGGAAATTTGTGGATGAGTACGAATAGCGGAATTTCGAGATTCAATCCTGGAAAGCCGGGAAGAGAAGCGTTCAAAAACTTTGATATTATGGACGGTCTGCCGAGCAATGAATTTAACCAGGGCGCAGCATACAAGTCCAAGAACGGAACCTTTTACTTCGGAGGGATAGCCGGCGTTGTCGCGTTCAATCCCAAGAATCTGGCGGAGAGCTCGTATTCCCCCCCGGTATATTTGACGGCTTTTCGGAAATTTGACCAGGAAATTGATTTTGGTCAGGAATTCAGTGTAGTGAAACGTGTTGACATCAGCTACAAGGAGAATTTTTTCGGATTTGATTTTGTGGCACTGGATTATCGTTCTCCACAGAAAAATCAGTATGCATACCGACTCGACGGCTTTGACGATGATTGGATTTATACCAATTCACGCCGTTATGCCAGCTACACGAACATTGACGGGGGAAACTACGTCTTCAAGGTTAAGGCAACCAATAGTGACGGAGTCTGGAGTGAACACACGGCAGAAGTGCGGCTGGTAGTGCATCCACCCTTTTGGAAAACATTGTGGTTCCGTTTTTCGACGGCATTTTTCGTGATCGGGGCTGCCTACAGTTTTTACCGCTCAAGAATGAGACAAATCAAACTTCGCAATGTCCTGTTGGAAAAGAAGGTCCATGAACGGACAAAGGAGATTGAAGAAAAAAACAAGATCCTGGACAGTCAAAACAAAGAGCTGGAAAACAAAAATGCGCAGATTCGTCATCAACAAGCGCAGATTATTCAATCGGAGAAGCTTTCTTCGCTGGGGCGACTGGTTTCAGGTGTCGCGCATGAAATTAATAATCCGTTGAACTACACGTACGGAAGTTCGGCCAATCTGGAGGTCGACTTTGAAGATATGTTGTCCGTAATCGAGGCTAAAATGCAGGAGGGAAAAATTTCGGCTGAATTTGGACGTGACCTCGTCGGCCGTATCAAAGAAATGCAGGACATGGTTCAGGCGATCAAGCGGGGCAGTACTCGGATCAAAGACGTGGTGGTCGGTCTGCGTGATTTTTCCACATCCGATGACGTTGCGCAGGCTGAAATCGACCTGAACATAAACCTCGATTACGTACTAAGCTTGCTGAGGTCGAGGGATCGAAAACAAGTGACGATCTTAAAAGAGTTCAACGACGTGCCCAAAATCAAGGGATTCCCCGGTCATTTCAATCAGGCTGTAATGAATGTATTGATCAACGCGATGGAGGCCATTGACAGAAGGCATTACACCGGGAACGAGGGTGTTGTTAAGCTAAGAACTATTCAGGAGGGCGCTTTTGTAGTTATTTCCATCACAGACAATGGGGATGGCATTGAAGAATCGATAAGGGATAAAGTATTTGAGCCCTTTTTTACAACCAAGGAGATTGGCAAAGGAACGGGATTGGGGTTGGCCACGACGTACGGAGTGGTTGAAAACCATGGCGGGAAGGTATCGTTCGAGTCCGAGGTTGGAAGAGGAACAGAATTCAAGTTGTTTTTTCCCATTGCTGATTGAGCGACTTCCGGTCCCGTGAGGGACCCCTTAGTTCTTGAAAGGCATGGAGAATGTTTGTACGTTAACAAAATATGCAGTGGGAAACGATTTCGGCATCCGAATCGGAAACGATAGATTCCGGACAGAAGCTGGCCGGATTTCTTAATAAAGGCGATATTGTTGCATTATCCGGCCAAGTTGGGAGCGGAAAAACAATATTCGTCAAAGGTGTCTGCAAAGCATTTGCCATCTCACCGGCGGTTGTTCACAGTCCGACGTTTCTGATTATGAATCTTTATGAAGGCAAGTTTCGCGACGAGCAGCTTGCCGTGCGTCATTTTGATTTTTATCGGCTTGAACGGGAAGAGGATCTGAGAGAACTTGGCGTGGATGAATGGCTTGACGACAGGGAGTCCATTAAGTTGATAGAATGGTCTGAGCACATCCATTCGCACCTCGTCGGCCGTCACTGGTTTGTTCGCTTGGAAGTGTTGGAGGATGTCATCCGGCGTATTGAAATTGAATTTAAGGACTGATGATCCTGGCCATTGAAACTTCGGGTTCTCGATGTGCTGTTGCGCTGGGAGCGTGGTCGGGAGGACAGACGGAACCTATCGGAAGTTTTGGTCTGGAGATTCCAAAGGCGCACTCCGAGAAGTTGCTTCAGATGGTTGAACTCCTTCTCGGGCATGCCGGGGTAGACAAGCAGGAGTTGAAAGGCATTGCATATTCCATGGGCCCCGGTTCTTTCACCGGACTTCGGATTGGTTTGTCGGCGGCAAAGGGTCTTTGTTTTGCCTTGGATCTGCCGCTGGTGGGCATTCCCACGCTTGATATCATTGCTTCCCGCATCAGGGAA
>JAGQUY010000579.1:0-153 GCA_020438245.1 Bacteroidota bacterium | reverse complement strand
TATTACCATGCGGTGTACGAAAACTCGGACCGGCGGAGTCAAATAGAGGTGGTGAGCGAGGAGAACTTGGCTGGTCAGATTGAGGAGGGCGATTTGTTGGTGTGTCCCGAAGCGTCGGGGATTCTCGCTCGGCTCCCTGAGAAAATTCGCGAA
>JAGQUY010000578.1 GCA_020438245.1 Bacteroidota bacterium | reverse complement strand
AATTTCGGAACAACCTGTTTCTCAAACCATGGATTTTTTTTCATCCATATTTGATTTCTGGGAGAAGGATGGACAAGCGGCAGAAACTCAGGCAGGTATGACTTGTATGCTTTTACGGTCTCTGTCAGCGACTCTTTATTTCGACCGGCCAGGTACCTCTCTTGTGCATATTTTCCGATCAACAACGTAAGTCGAATATCGGGTAACAGCTTCAGGAGTCGATCATGCCATGTCGGAGCACACTCAGGACGCGGCGGTAAATCGCCGGACGACCCTTTCCCAGGATAACAAAAACCCATCGGAATGATGGCAATTCTTGATTTGTCATAAAAAACCTCCTTGCCAACTCCCATCCATTCTCTCAGACGGTCTCCGCTTTTATCATTCCATGGAACCCCCGTTTCATGAACCCGCACTCCAGGTGCTTGGCCAACTATGAGAATCTTCGCCGTAGCTGTAGCCTCGAGTACTGGTCTGGGGCCCAACGGCAAGTGTTCGCGGCATATTTCACAAGACCGGATTTCCCGAAGAAGACCCTTGAGAGACTGCTTTTGGTTTGGCACTAGATCCTCATGAAGTACTGAAACTTAACAAAAATACTCTGATTAGTTCTTGAAAGACCATCCCTATTTGGATATGGGTCGCTCTCTCCGCCCAAGTGTGCCCCGACAAAAAAGACGGTGAAGGGATTGATCTTATAACTTATCAATGGATCAATACTGTAGAACTGCGATTCGGAATGATCCCGCAGAGCCTTCAAATCAGTTCCATACACAATATTGCCATCGTTGTCCGTTTGGGCTTCATTAGCCACTATGGCAACATACTCTCCAATCAGTCTTAAGAACCACTTCTTGCTGAATTGATAGGTCAACGTGTTACGATAGATCCACTGTTTTCTGATTAACGAACCGCCATAATGAGTGTACAGACTAAATGAGTTGATCTCAAAAACATTTCGAATCCGGCTGGTTGCTTTGATTTCCATCCAAGGATTGAAGGAGGTTCCTTTAGCTTTGATGAACGGATTGTACGGGTCCCCTTCCTTTCCACGGCGATTGATGAAGTAGCCGGTTTCAACAAACACCCCGCCTTGAACAATCGGTGAACCCCGATAGCTTATTTGAAAATCACCCCGATGTATTCCATCAAATTGTTTCCCCCTGAAATTTTCATTATTCAATGCGAAAAAACCGGCGTAAAACTCAGTCTGGTTCTGGAAACCAATATTTATTTGAGGTCGGCTCCCAAAGTCTTTGAGCTTTCCGTCGTAGTTGTATTTCCTGTAAATAAAGCCATTCGGCTGGATGTAATTCAACAACGGATGATTCTCAAATCGAAACGTATAGCCTGCCCATGCGGTGCCAATCTTGACGTGATTCGCAGTTACGAATCCTTCGTCAGCCCGAAACGTGGGAGTCAACTGTTGATAAGCAACCCAATAGTTGAAGTTTCTTGAATCGTATTTGAATGCGCCTCGGGCGGCAAAACCGTTGAAGGATTCCCCGTCAAAGGTGCCCGAATACGACTTACCTCCATATTTGAACGTCTCGTCCGATTCAAGAAGGGAGTCCGTTGGTTCTTTTGTGTGACTATAAGCACCTATCAGGCGAATCGCATACTGTTTGTCGAGAGCCCAGTAGGTGTCGGTGGATAATACCGTATTGGACCCATTATTCTCGTAACGACGATCCGTCGCGGTAATTCCAAAGTACCTTTGATTGCCAACATCGTACTTAACTCGCGCAATATTATTCCAGGAATTTTGGGTCGTCCCGAATCCCTCGGAAAATTCCTCAAACGGAACAAGCACCGGAGTGTTTTGATCATATGCAGAGAGTAGACCGAAGGTGATCTGGTTTGCTTTCCCGGTGATTTTGGCAGCATACAGTGGATCGTTGATCGACCGTGTATAGATCAGATTGATATCGCCGTCAATCTGAAAAATGTCGCTGCCTTCAAGAAAAAACGGACGCTTTTCCCTATAAAATAAGGCAAAATTATTGTTGATGT
>JAGQUY010000577.1 GCA_020438245.1 Bacteroidota bacterium | reverse complement strand
GCGGCTTTAAGGCGCCCCAATCGACCGGCTGTGAAAACCTCCCGATTTGCTGGATCGTCACCAATTATCCACCCATCGAAAGCTGGAAGCTCTCGCTTTAACTCTTCAACCGTCATCGTCTGAACAATCTCAGGCGTTGCAACCTGTACTCCACACTGGTCAAAAATCGAACGAACATTGTCCATATTCTGGAGCATCGGTGGACAGGTAATCAAAACTCGCAATGATTGTTGCAGTTTCAAGCGAACATCCCTTTCATAAGCATTTCGACAATGGTCCAGTCATCTTGGTCGTCTATGTCTACCGCCTCGGGTTTTGGGATTGGGAATAAGATTGGCATCTGCCCGATTCGAGCGTTGGTAGCCAAGAAACTAGTTGCGGAAAAAATATACAAATTGGAATTCTCCTCAAACCATGGTTCAAGATCTTGTGTCCGAACCAAGTTTTTTGGGTCGTGATTCACCGGACTACCATCAGCTCTGTAGAATCGCGACTGGCATTTGGTGACTGAAAAAAGGGAGTCAGCAAGATCGTTAGCCTTTTTTGAATAGTACAGGCCCAACGCTGAACGAATGGTCGAAGCTCGCAGAAGCGGATTGGTGGTATGCGTCATCAAATAGCATTCAGCTGGAACCGTCACAATATCATCTTGTAGAATTGAGTTCATACTTACAAAATCACCACATAGCTCGCGCCTTCGCGGCCGTATCAGGATACGATCGGAAAGTTCAAGACCGTTTTCTCGTAGAAGCGATTCGGCATCAGTGTTAATGACCACCAGATCAATTTCTTCAATCGACAAAAGCGTGTCGAGTATCCATCGAAACAGTGGTTTAGAGTGTAGTACCCGAAAGTTTTTTCCCTTCACACGTTCGCTGTGTGCTTTCATGGGCAACAAAGCGACAAGCCTCAGAGCTCTATCCATTTTTCTTCATCCTCTTGAAACGTGCAGGCATCCTTGGATAATAAAAACGCATGATCATCTCGTGTGTCATTACAGATCGATCATGAATTCCACGGTACATGCCGAAATATTGCATGGTTCGGAAAACCACGATTTCGCGTACGCTTGAAACAAACTTTATCTGTTTCAACGCCCTCAACAAATCCATGACGATGTTTGAGAGCCACAACCATATAAATTCTGGAAACGTCAAATGGGAATCGGGTAAAATTCTCTTGAGTGCGATCGCTTCACGTTTGTATCGATTGAAAATTTTCGCTGGCGTTTCATCGTGAATATGAATAACGGCAGCATTTGCATTATATGCAAGATGGTAACCGTTCTGAAGAACCCAATTGCCCATATCAAGGTCTTCAAGCCCTGTAAGTGCCTCGTCGTACGGGCGACTTAACCATACGCTCCGCCTAATAGCCGCATTTGCATTGTTGCAGAAGGGAGTTTTCTGAATGAAGTTGGATTCTTCCGGAAACTGTTGAGCAAAGACCTGATGTTCGGAGAAGGTAGTTAAGTGATTTCCAATCTGACGACCATATACAAGCGCCGTTCTTGGATGAATAAACGGCGCAACCAGCTCAGAGAGCCAAAATTTGTCAACTGGCAACACATGTGCGCTCGCGATTACCAAAATGTCTCCTTTAGCAATGGCACAACCTCTATTTAGAGATCGCCCAAAAGTAAAATCATTTGGTGAAATATGCGCGGCAACAACTCCAAAGGCACGAATGATATCCAGTGTTTGATCGGTTGAACCCGAATCAACGACAATGATTTCCTCTGGTCGGTTTGTTTGTTCCTTTATCGCTTGAAGAAGGTTGCCAATATGGTCTTGTTCATTCAGACAACGAATAATCACTGAGACGCTAAGTTGGTCCGATTTGTGAGTGAACGAAGGCACTGTATAGACGTCTCTTACTTCCAATTTTTCGGTTTGAATGAGGAAAGAACAGTAATGAATTCACGATTATCGGACTTGTACTTGTTCCATATGAAAAGACGAACATAGTGGAAGGTAGTCATTAGAATCGCGGTTATCAATCCAGCCAGCAGCGTCAACACCTTCTTGCGAGGCCAATATGGATAATCGGCAGGCTTGGCTTTATCCAAGATAAGCAAAGTCGGAGTGTCGCGAGCTTCTTGGATCTTCGCCTGTTCATATTGAGGAACCAAAAAGCCAACGATCTTCTCACTAATCTGCACGTTGCGGAAAAGACGATAATACCTCAACCCAAGATCTGGAGCATTGTTGAATGGTATGAACACACCCATTTCAACGTCACCTCTTTCCATTTGCGCTTGTGTTCTGCGTAACTCCTTTATCTCCG
Source organism: Bacteroidota bacterium (assembly GCA_020438245.1). Classification (GTDB taxonomy): domain Bacteria; phylum CLD3; class CLD3; order SB21; family SB21; genus JAGQUY01. The sequence goes on along the minus strand of JAGQUY010000577.1, from coordinate 4,729 downwards.
ACCTAAGGCGCAACAAATCCGGGTGGTCAGCAGCAAGAATGTTCTTCTTCACATTGTATTGAATTTCCTCGGTCACCAACTGTGTTTGAAGTTGAGCAGCAGCATCAATCCCCGCCCTCAACTGATCTGGAATGGATATTATGCCGAATGCATTCTGAAATGCATTCAGAGAATCTTCATAAGATTGTAACTCCGCCCGAGCTTCATTGTGTCTCTCTTCAATAAATTTTCTTGTTGACCTTGCTTGTTCTGTCGACAATTCACGATTGATATCATCCAGTTTTGCAACAATAAAATTGGTCATTTCCGCCGTTATTTTTTCATCGTCTTGAAACCGAAAAGTTATTGTGATAGTTCCAAGTTTACGATCAGATTCTGTTGTCAAATTTTTATCAACAATTTCAAGAGCATCTTCCATCTTCTCAACGCCGTAAGCTTCCAACAGTCCGAAGTGGTTTATTAGATCCTCTCTCAATTTCCGGCTGTTCAAAATGGCCATGCATCGATTCAGGTTCCCCGATGCCCCAGCTCCTAGTAGGTTTGCTCCAATGCTACCAAGATCACTACCTGAGCCGGAAGATAATGCATCGAGCAATATACCTGAGCGTTCCGGTAAGAGGACAACAGCATCGGACTTGAATTTCTTTGTGAGCAAAAAGCTCGTGCCTGCCGTACAAAGCATCACTCCAAAAACTGAAATCAAGATACTTTTTTTGTTCAGAGCCAAAGCACTCAACACATCAATAAATCGCAATGAGCTGTCCGTATCAGAATCCGGTCTGGATGTTCTACTTGCACTTTCTGAATCTTCAATCAAAGACGACTACTCCTGTGGTGTTGTCTAATCATATTAGAAATTCTCTGACTCGCATTCCCGTCTCCGTATGGATTCCCAGCTTTCGCCATTTGCTCATATGCTGTAGTATCAGTCAACAACAGCCTCGCCTCCCCGACAATTCTTGGCCTTTTCGCCCCCACCAATTTTGCCGTCCCGGCCTCCACACCTTCCATTCTCTCCGTCACATCCCGCATAACGAGAATTGGTTTACCGAGGGAAGGGGCCTCTTCCTGAACGCCTCCTGAGTCGGTAATAATAAGAAAAGATCGGTCCATCATCCAGACAAAATCTGTGTATTGCAGAGGCTCAATCAATCGAACGTTTTTGACGGCTCCTAATACCCGATTTACAGGCTCCCGCACATGCGGGTTTAGGTGAACCGGATAGACAATGATCACATCGTTGAATTCCTCCGCAATATCCTTGAGGGCCAGGCAAATCTGTTCAAAACCTTCGCCGAAGCTTTCCCTGCGATGCCCGGTAACGAGAATCATTCTCCGATCACCGATAATAGAATCGAATTCTGCTGCAATCTGGGGCGGATGTTGACGAACGCGCTCTCGAACCCACAAAAGTGCATCAATGACCGTATTTCCGGTCACATGAATGATTTTTTCATCGATGCCTTCTGCAATCAGAGCTTTCCTTGCGGTTTCCGTAGGGGCAAAATGTAAATCTGCAACCACGGATGCGATCCGCCGATTGATCTCCTCAGGGAAAGGCGAAAACCGGTTGTGCGAACGAAGACCGGCCTCCACGTGGGCGATCTTACATCCGAAATAAAACGCCGCCACACCGGCCGCCATCACCGTGGTCGTATCACCCTGAATAAACACCCAATCAGGTTTGACCTCAACAAGAACAGACTCCAACGCCGAAAAAACCCTCCCTGAAAGCTGGAGCAGGGATTGTTTTTCCTGCATCAAATCAAGGTCAAAATCAGCTCGGAGGTCAAATACCTCCATCACCTGGTCAAGCATCTGGCGATGTTGTGCCGTCACACAAATCTTCACATCAAACGAATCCGGATGCCTCCGGAACTCCATGATGACGGGAGCCAATTTGATGGCCTCTGGTCGAGTTCCGAATATGAACAAAATCCTCTTCATGAATCCCAGATTTCAGTCATTTGGTTGCTCAGATATTTCCAAGAAAGTCTTTCTCTGCCCGTCAAAATGTTCTGCCTCTGTACTGCATAAGCCGTTGAATCAAAATGATTTAGAAGGCCTTCTATCTTTAAACACATCTCCTCAAAATCGGCGCAAAGATAACCAATATCGCCCATCATGTCAAAGTAATGTTCAAAAACCGGGCTCCTGAGGGCAATGATCGGTTTGCCAAACGAAAAAGCGTCAAAGAGCGCCGCGCTGGTTGAGAATCGGTAGTGATCTTTCCGATGAAAGAACACGGCATAGTCTATCGATTCGGCCAAGAAGTTATATGTCTCCCTCGGTAAAGGCTTAAATCGGGCAGGTATAGTCACGTTCGTCGGCGGATCAGACAGTTTGTCATCCATGAGTGGACCCACCAACACAAACTCTGCGCTTGCTTCTTTCCTTATCGCACCAATCTGGGCAGCACAGCGGAAGAACGCATCTGTACCCTTTGTTCGGCTACCAACCCCAAGAGCGCCAAATCGGATCGCACTCTCGAAAGCCGGTGTATGGTCTCTCTCCGGACGAAAGTCATACGGAAGGTCGAGCGTTCGAAGATGTTCCCGCATCGAAGGAAATTTTGAAGTCAGGTTCTTTTTGATAAACTCTCCGAACACAAGATACCTGAGTTGAGGCATGTTTCCGAATAGCAATGGGAAACGGAACCAGAAAACCAGTTGATAGCGAATCAAGTCCGCCCAGTGGAAGATCGATTCAAGGATTCCATGCAGAACGGCAATAGCGTGTATGGCCGCGTGACGCCGAAGCATGAACTTTAGCCAATACAACCCTGGACTGGTGACCGAGCAGAAAAGGATGCGATCCGCATTGTTCCCTTCTGCAAGTTCGAATAGGCGTCGATAAACCAAGCGCTCCAATAGAAAACGTTTTGGATTGGAGCAGTTTCTGGGTGCAACTTCAATCCCTTTGAAATCAACACCGGATACTTCCCGATCCCGAAGAAACAGGCTTACCTGCTCCACATGCGTTCGTTCCCCGACAAACAAAATCGGATCATCCGGGAAAGCAATGCGATATACCCCAACGAGAGCTCCGTTGACCTCGGCATGTTCAAAACCAATACATTGGGGTTCGCAGATAAGGATCATCTCGGACGTTTTTCCAATAGAAGCACACCATAAAAATCGGTAACTATTGGACAATCAACCCGCATGAACGACTTCCCGAACCAGCAGTCGAACCATCTCTTCAAAACTGATTGAAGGCTTCCAGCCGGTTCGTTCCATGAGCTTGGTTGCATTGCCCGCAAACGATCTGGATTTCCGCACCAGCGTTGTTTCGTCCTCAATGACGTACCTTTTCCAATCCAATTCAAGGCTGTCAAATGTGATTTCAACAAATTGCTGTACGGTGTGGAGCACTCCGGTGGCAACTACGAAATCATCCGGATCCGCGGCATTCAATATCCCGTGCATGGCTCTGATATAATCCGGTGCATACCCCCAATCTGAAGAGGCTTGCAGGTTACCAATCTTCAACTCTGATTGAAGCCCCCGCTTGATATCAACCGCAGTTTTTACAATTCGTCTTGAAAGAAACGTTGGTTTGCGCAGCGACGATTCGTGAGGAAATAGAATACCGGCACTTGCAAAAACCCCGAAATCACGCCGGAAAAACCTTCCCGTCATCAATCCGGCTAATTTGGTAATACCATATGGGCTTACCGGATTGAAGGGCGTTGTCTCGCTGCAAAGTTCGGTCACTGGGCTTCCGAAAATATGTGAGGAGGCGGCATAAAGGATTCGAGTTTCAGGGGACGTTTGATGAATGGCGGCGAGAAAATTCAAATAGCCTGCAACGTGCACCTCGTGGCTCTTGGAAAAAAGTTCAATTGCTTCCGGCTGAGTTTCCTCGGAGGAATGATGAAAGGCGGCCAGATAGTAGATTTCGTCAGGACGTGTCTCCCTGATGAAGCCTTGAACGTCATCCTCAGAGAAAACAGCTAGCCTTTTATCATCCAATGAAGTCTCAGAATGGAGGACACCCGTTCGATCAATCCCGATAATGTCGTATTTTAGTCCCTTTAGATACTCAGATAACAGCACCCCGTCCTGGCCCGTGCAACCGACAATCAACGCACTTTTACGTTTCGACGGATTCAAGGGGTATCAACGATTTGAATGGACGGCAACGGAAAAATAAACTTTCCGCCGCGTTTCAGAAATGCCGTCTCCCTCTGCATGATCGACTCACGAAAGTGCCAGGGTAGAACAAGATAGTAGTCCGGATTAATGGCGTCAGCGTCTTTTTCCGACAGGATTGGAATGTGGCTCCCGGGTGTATACGCTCCGAATTTCTCCTCGTTGACTTCAACAATCCCCGGAAGGACTTGCGGAGTAATACCGGCATATTGCAAAACTACATTTCCTTTGGTGGAAGCGCCGTATCCGAGAACCTTTTTGTTTTTCTTTTGGAGCTCGATAAGAAGCTCTTTCAGATCATTGGCATGTTTTTCAACATCGCTGGCAAATTTCTTGAATGGTTTTAACGTTCCGTATCCGGCCGCCTTCTCCTTATCAAGAATTTCGGCCGTTCGCTCCTTGCATTCTGCGAAGGGGGATCCATTTTTTGCTGCCGTGACAAGTATACTTCCCCCGTTCGTTTCCGTAAACATCAACTCGATGATTTTCAAATCAGCCCGGTCCAGCATCCACTTGATTTGCTTTAACGCGTAAAACTCCAAATGCTCATGACAAACGGTATCGTAAGATGTTCG
>JAGQUY010000576.1 GCA_020438245.1 Bacteroidota bacterium | reverse complement strand
TATATTGATGTCGGCGGAGGTCTCGGGGTCGACTACGACGGATCGAGAACGACGTTTCGCAGCAGTATGAACTACACCTTGCAGGAATATGCCAACGACATCGTTTACACGATCCTCGAGGTGTGCGACGGAGACGACATTCCGCATCCCAATATTGTCAGCGAAAGCGGGCGGGCAATCGTCGCCCTGCACTCTGTTCTGGTTTTGGAAATTTTCGGCAGTATTGAGAAATACCAGGTCACCCGACGGCTCGACTATTCACCCAACGACCCGGATATCATTCAGGAAATGCTCGACATTCGTCATCAGCTCCATAAGAAAAACACCAACTATCTGGAAGTGTACCACGACGCAGCTCAGCGGCGTGAAGAGGCACACTCCCTGTTTTCTCTTGGATACCTTTCACTCATTGAAAAAGGAAAGGTCGAAAATCTGTATTGGGAAATTATCGGAGTTATCAGGGAATATGCGAAAAACATGGAGACCGTACCGGAGGAACTCGCCGAGCTTGAACCCAAATTGGCAGACCAATATCTGTGTAATTTTTCCATTTTTCAGTCCTTACTCGATCACTGGGCGATCGATCATCTTTTTCCCATTGTTCCGCTCCATCGCCTGACGGAAGAACCCACCAAGCGTGCAACTCTGGTTGACATTACCTGTGATTCAGACGGAAAAATTACCAAGTTTGTAGATTTGAAGGACGTTAAAGACAGACTGGAACTGCATCCGCTAAATGGTCAGCCGTACTACCTGGGAATATTCCTTCTTGGTGCCTATCAGGATATTATGGGAGATATGCACAATCTCTTCGGAAGAGTCAATGAGGTCCATATTTTCCATGATGACGAGGAACCTGAAAATTTTTACATTGAAGAAGTTATTCCCGGATCGAATGTCTCCCAGGTACTTTCGCTGGTTCAGTACAACGAACATGAAATTACCAAATTGATCAAAAAGTGTGTTGATCAGCGTATCAAGGAAGGCACCTTGAAACCGAGCGAAGGAGTCCGACTTCTTGACACCTACGAGCTTGGGCTGAAAGACTATACCTACCTTCAGTTTACGTCTTCAAACGGGCGAACCCCATAACTTGCCCGTGCCAGAGCGTTTTCGACTTACCCGACTCACGCTGGCCAGTATTGCCCTTTTTTTCCTAAGCTTTCCCCCTTTCAGAACAGGAATTCTTGCGTACGGCGCACTGATCCCGCTGTTCATGATTCTGGAAGATCAACCCTTGCGGTCCGCATTCCGTCTCTCCTATCTCACCGGCCTTGCGACGCTCGCTGTTCTGCTCTATTGGCTCAATTGGAATTCGGGTGCATCCCAGATTCAGGCGACTTCCATGTACCTCGGGACCATCCTGTATCTGGCCTGTTGGTGGGGACTCTACGGTGTGCTCCAAACTTGGATCAATGTGCGCATGGGTCGAACGGGCTTCCTCGCCGCACCTTTTTTGTGGACCTCAATCGACTATCTTCAGTCGCTTGGTGAACTTGGCTTTACCTGGCATTCCCTGGCAACCACGCAGACCTTCTACACTCCCATTGTGCAGTTTATTGAATGGACGGGCATGTACGGTCTGACCTTCTGGATTGTTAGTATCAATACACTCTTGTACCTGATGTGGCGAAGTGAAGTGGTCCAGCTACGGCGTCGAAGTTGGTATCTGACGTTCGCGGCGGTCCTGTTGATGCCTGCACTGTACGGGATATTACGACTGCAGTATATCAGCATCAGTGGTCGACAAATGAACGTGGCGATCATTCAGCCAAATATTGAGCCCAATCGGAAGTGGTTGGAAAGAGATTTTGCATTTACGGAAGTAATGCGCCTCACCGACTCGCTTCCTGCAAACGGAATTGACCTGGTCCTTTGGCCGGAAACGGCCATCCCCAATCGAATTCCGGCGGACGAAGGAAAGTATGTTGAAATTCGGGAACTGCTGACCCGAAAACGAACAGAGTTGTTAACTGGCATACCCCATCGGGAGAAAGTTATTATCAACCAGAGGGCATCGTATCATTATTTCAATTCCGTATATGTAATAGGACCTGAAACGGACTCAATTCAAATTTATCACAAGAATCACCTGGTTCCGTTCGGCGAATTTGTTCCTTCGTTCCTTGCCCCTTTGAAGGACATGGCCATGAGCATCGGTGTACCTGACTACGAATCGGGCCGTGCAATCCGTGTGCTGAACGTGCACCTTCGACGTGACGGGCAGATCGTGGATTCCGTTTTTGTAGGTGCGGCCATTTGCCTGGAGTCGGTCTTTCCCCAATTGGTCCGTGAACAGGTCCGTCTTGGCGCGCGGCTTATTGCGATCGTTACCAACGATGCATGGTACGACGGTACGTTCGGACCCATCCAACATGCACAGATCGCTGTTCTGCGCGCTGTCGAAAATCGAGTACCGGTAATCCGCTCGGCCAACTCAGGAATCTCTAATGTGGTGGATCAAACCGGGCAGGTTATGTCAAGTACGCAAAACGGTGTTCAGGATGTCCTTACGGCGTCTATTTCTGTACCACGTACTGCCTCGTTCTATACGAAGACGGGCGATTGGTTTCCCGTTCTGTGTTTTATCGGGATGTTTCTTTTTATTGTCTTTGGTGCTATCTTTCCCATTAGAGCATCTCCGTAGAAAGAGCACCTTGCGCAATCGTTTGTGGTACAGTTTGCTGGGCGGGCTGATCGGACTTGGAGCTCCGCTTGGCGCCCTTCTCCTGCACACCTGGCCAACATGGGACATGGCTATCGTTCTTGCCGAATACCGACAGTACGACTTTTTCTATGTCTATATGTCCATAAGCACGCTCGTGGCCGTAATGGCGTTCGGCTTTTTTATGGGCCATCTTGCAGATCGTCTCCGGGCGAAAGAATTACAATTCAAAGAATTGGCAATCCGTGATGACTTGACCGGAATCTATAACCGGCGGTACTTCAGAATGAGATTGGACGAAGAATTGCACCGGGCAATCAGGTACAAATCGGAACTTAACCTGATTTTGTTTGACCTGGATTTTTTCAAGGCTACGAATGATCAGTATGGCCATGTTGCGGGCGACCACATTCTGAGGGCGATTGCGGACCTGGTTTACAAACGAATACGTGAATCAGACATATTCGCCAGATACGGGGGTGAAGAATTTATATTGATCCTCCCGGAAACATCGCAGAACAATGCGTTCCGATTTATTGAAATGCTGAGGGAAGAGATTGCCGCTCGAACGTTTCAAGCAGACGGACACTCGGTTAAAATAACAATCAGCGCCGGACTCTGCTCGGTTCAGCAGAATGAAGGTGATCTTTCCGAAATCAACGCCGTCGAATTGTTGAAGGCTACGGATTTCGCTCTCTACGAAGCGAAAAATGGTGGCAGAAATCAAACGCGCATCTATGTGCGTCAATCCTCGTAGCATGCGAGTCTCCCTCTTCATTCTGAGACTGACCGCCGCCGTACTGGCAATCCAGACCCATCTTATCGCCCAACAGCTTCCTTTCAAAACGTACTCTACCGCGGACGGCCTCCCGCAAGCTCAGATTTCGTCGGTGATGCAGGATTCCAAGGGTTTCATGTGGTTCGTTTCCAATTCAGGGCTTTCTAGATACGATGGCGTTGAATTTCGCACCTATACCAAACAGGACGGATTACCCAGCAACGCCGGTATCCAACTGTCGGAAGACGCTCAAGGAAGAATGTGGGCCTTGATGGTTAACGGACTCGCTATGTTTGAAGAAACCATAGACGGACGTATGCGCAATGTGAAGCGACTGGACGCCAGAAACGGTCTGCCTCCTATGGATTATTCTTGCATCTGGGTGGATTCCAACCAGACGCTTTGGCTCGGCACCAGAACCAGCGGCCTTGTTCAGTTGACGTATACCGATGAGGCGGGCGAATGGAAGATCAACCAGACGACCATCATCGGCAAGACCCAGGGCCTGATCAGTAATGTTGTCACCAAGATCTTTTCGGATGCCGCAGGACATTTGTGGATTGGCACCGACGCCGGTGTCTCGGTCCTTGACAAACGACTTCAAACGGCTCCGGTCAATTTTTCGACGCAGAACGGCCTTCGATCTCCTTTTGTAACAGCTATTGTCGAAGATCTGAGCGGTGTCATCTGGTTGGGAACCAAATCGGGCGTTGCAAAGTTTGTAGATATATTGACTTCCTCCACTACAAGGAAATTCGAGACGTACGGAATCAACGACGGTTTCCCGAGCGATGACATTCGGTCCATGGCCCTTGGTCAACTCGGCAATCTGTGGGTTGGCACTGCCAACGGGCTCACTAAACTTACCTTTTCAGAAATGTCTAAGATGGAGGAAAAGACGCGACGTCTGCGGGTCACAACCTACGGCGTGAAAAATGGCCTCGTAAACAATCAATGCCGCTTCGTATTCGCCGACCGGGAGAATAATATCTGGGTCACAACCTATGGCAATGGAATCGGCAAGCTGACGAGCGAAAAGTTCCACACCTTCCTCATGAACGACGGGTTACCCAATGAAATCCCCGGACCGATTGCTACTGCATCCAATGGTGATATCTGGGTAGGAACCAACAGCGGAATTTCGGTTTTTTCCGTTGAAGGCGCAGGAACGTCCCGGGACCAATACCATAGTCGGAATCTTGGAGCGGCAAACGGCCTTCCCAATTTGAGTATCTGGGACTTTGCCCTTGACAAATCGGGTTCTATGTGGGTCGCAACGGAGAAAGGTATTGCAAGGTTCGATGGCCGTGGTTTCATAACCCTGAGAGAGGCAGAATCGTTTTCCTCGAACACCGTCCGACAAATCGAGTTCGATAATTCGGGAAATCTTTGGATTGGTTCTATTGCGGGACTGGCAAGATGGAACGGCTCGGACATGCTGAAGTTCAGCCGTGCCGAAGGATTGCCGAGCGACTTTATTCGCCGGTTGGTACGAGACAAACGTGGCAACTTATGGATCGGCACGAATAACGGTCTATCGCGTATTGATCATGACCAAGTGGGGCTGCCCAAGCCGGTCATCCATGAACTTGATATCCCTCTGCCGGAACGAATCATCAATGATATCCTCGAGGACAGAAAACACAATCTATGGATATGCGCAGACGGGGCCCTGATACAGATTGGGTTGGACGAGCAATACCAAATCAAGGCGGTTAATACCATTGACCTTGGAAGGGCGGGGTTTCTCAATCAGACCCTGACGTGCATGGAGCAGGATCCGTCCGGCTATCTCTGGATCTGCACCACCCGGGGAGTGCATCAGTATGACATTGAGAGCAATAAGGTGGTCAACGTTTATTACCGGACTGACGGATTAGCCGGTGAAGAGGGTGCTGTGGCAGATGCGTTGATGGTTGATCGAGATGGAACCCTTTGGATGTCGTTGTTTGGAGGCGTAACAAGGTACCTACCCTCCCTGGATATTGACATACCCACAACGATTCCCGCCTATGTCAAGAAATTCTCGGCCAGCTCGTCGGCCAAACCCATCACCGAAGACATCATACTAGACTCCAAAGAGCACAATGTTGAAATCCAATTCATTGCGTTGACATTCAAACGGGAAGGTTCAACGAAGTATCAGTATCGGCTTGCGGGTTTTGATCATGATTGGAGTCCGCCTACACTCTCCCGCAGTGTCAGGTACACAAATCTGGATAATGGAAACTACACCTTTGAATTCAGAGCACTAAGTCCGACAAGTACGATAAAAACTACAACCGTCTCCCTTGATTTTACCATACTGCCGCCCTTTTGGAAACAATGGTGGTTCCTTTTGTTGACGGTTGGAGGTGTGATCGGAGTCGGTTATGCCGCTTATCATACGCGAATTCGACGACTGGAGATGCACAGTCAGGACCTGGAGCATCGCATCAACCTGCGGACCCAGGAAATCAGAAAACAAAACGATGAAATCAACCGGCAGCACCAAATCCTCGAAAAACAAAAGACCGAATTGGAAAAGAGCATTGTCGAACTCTCCAAAGCCCAGACCGACTTGATTCATTCCAAGAAAATGGCCTCGCTCGTTCAGATCGTTGCAGGTATTGCGCATGAGATGAACAATCCGCTCGCCAACATCTACGGTAATGCCGTTCACTTCAAGGAATATCTCCTCAACTTACGCCAGCTGCTTGATGTATATGATAAGGAGATCAAGGGTCCGGGAACCCAAAACGAAGCCTTGAAGACCATTGCAGAAAAAATCGATAAGTATAAACAGGCAGTTGAATTCGACTATATGATG
>JAGQUY010000575.1 GCA_020438245.1 Bacteroidota bacterium | reverse complement strand
ATTCATGCAACGCTCGAATTGAATGAAATCCTCAACATGATTCTGGTCTCCGCGACAGCTGGACAAGGTTTGCGATTTAACCGCGCCTTCCTGTTTTTGTCGGACGAGTCCAACACGAACTTCGAAGGAAGAAAGGCAATCGGACCCTCAAATCCGCATGAAGCGGGACTACTGTGGAAGGAATTGGAACAGGAGCCGCAGGCACTTTCTGAAATTTTGACCGGCTACCAATCGGTTCACGACGGCCGCGATTTCAAGGTTAATCAGATCGTCAAAAAGTTTCACATTCCGATGAGTCCTGAAGACCCAGGCGACAAAACGTTTGCCGCAATCTATCGGTGTCTCGAACAGAGGCGGCCGGCTGTAATGGAAGAAGGACAACCCGATTGTCCCCCGATCTTTATCGAATTGCTGGAAACGAAACAGTTCGCGGTTGCACCTCTTGTTTCCAAAGAGGGACCGGTCGGCCTTCTTATCGTGGACAATGCCATCACCGGCAGAAAAATTACCGCCGAAGACCTCGCAACATTGGAATTGTTTTCCAACCAGATCGTCGCGGCTCTTGAAAAGGCCGTTTTGTATGATAAACTGAAGAAAAAAGTGTCCGAACTTGAAAAGGCACAGGCTTCCCTCAGAAAGAGTCAGAAAAACCTTATTCGCTCTGAAAAACTCGCAGCCATTGGAAAACTCTCCGCGAAGATGGCTCACGAAATAAAAAATCCGTTGGTTGCCATTGGAGGATTTGCCAGAACCATGCTCAAAGCGGACGATGTCTACAATCGGTCCTACCTTCAGATAATCGCTGCCGAGACCGCTCGATTGGAAAATATTCTTAATGATACGTTGGCCTATGTCCGGTCGAGTCAACCCGTCCTTTCCGTGCAAGCCCTACGACCTTTAATTGAAGAGACGCTGGCCCTGCTCTCCGAACGATTCAAGACACATGGCGTGACGATTCACACGGAGTGGCTCGATGATCCCGAATTGGAATTCGATCCGAATCAGATCAAACAAAGTGTCGTCAACATTCTCACCAACGCCATTGAGGCCATGCCGAACGGCGGGGATATCTTTATCCGACTGTCAAAAGAGGAGGAAGTTGCCAGCCTGCGCATTGAAGATACAGGAGAGGGCATTGATGAACAAAATCTGAGTCAGATCTTTGACCCCTTCTTCACGACGAAAAATAAGGGATCCGGGATCGGCCTCGCCGTCGTACACGACATCCTGATGCGACATAGCGTTGAGTACGATGTTCATAGTTCAAAAAATAAAGGTACCACTTTCCATCTGCGTTTCAGACTGCCCCAGTAAACACGTATTACGATGGTTGCTTCTATAAAAGAGACTTTGTATAATGGGCCGCATTAAGTTAACCACATAAGAACGGCTCCTGTGCAAGTACATCAATCACTCTCCCGACCCTACCTACGACTCCTTTTGCTGGCGATTGCTTTTGTGGCCCTCTTTGGTTCCCTTGGCGTGGTGGGATTTTACAAATTTGTCCTGTACAACGCGCCATCCGTTGACGTTGAACATCTGCCCATAGAT
>JAGQUY010000574.1 GCA_020438245.1 Bacteroidota bacterium | reverse complement strand
ACGGCTCGCTTCAAACTTTCGTCTCTCAGATCGCCGGTCTTGGCGATATAGCCCAAAAATCCTCCCGCAAACGTATCGCCTGCTCCGGTCGGATCAATAACTTCTTCAACTGGGTAGGCGGGGACAGTGAAGTTGGTTTCTTTTGTTACCAGAGAGGCCCCATATTCTCCCTTTTTAATTACGAGGGCCGTCGGTCCCATCTTCAGAATTTCTCGAGACGCTTTAATGAGGTTAGGTTGATTTGCGAGTTGGCGCGCTTCGGAATCATTCAAGATGAACACATCGACACGCTCAAGTACTTTCCTGAGCGCCTTTTGACTGCCTTCAATCCAAAAATTCATCGTATCCAGAGCGACGAGTTTTGGCTTTGAAACCTGATCAAGAACGCTGTATTGCAATTCCGGCGCAATGTTGCCCAGAAAAACATAGTCCGAATTCTTGTAATGATCCGGTATAATGGGTTTGAAATTCTGGAAGACATTGAGATGCGTATAGATGGTTTCGCGCTGGTTGAGCTCATAGTGGTATCGTCCCGCCCATTTGAAGGTCTCGCCGTCTTCTATTTGAAGGCCCTCAAAGTCGACACGCCGATCCTTCAAGAATTCGATTTCGTTCATGGGGTAGTCATTACCAACCACGGCCACCAGATGTATGGGTGAAAAGTAACTCCCGGAGGCGCTGAAAAAAGTTGCAGAACCACCAACAGCATTGTCCACCTTTCCATAAGGCGTCTCGACAGAGTCTAGAGCGACTGAACCAACAACCAAAATGGACATATCAAATAGTCTCCAATAAAAATCGGCGTGCAATGTAGTGAAGCATGCGTCTAAAAGTCAACCTATTAATCCTCTTGGACCTCACCCTTCGCCATGTATGCCGGCGCATTTACACCCAAAATGCCCAATCCACGCGCCAGCACCAGTCGCGTCGCTCTGCAAAGTGCCAGACGGGCTTTGGTCAACTCACGATTATCAGTCACAACCCGAAGGGAGTCATCCTTCTTTCCTGCGGTTTGATAATGATGATAAAGCGCCGCCAACTCCTCAAGATAGGTCGTCAGAGGGTGCACTTCCAAAATAGTCGCCAAGCGCAGGGTAAGCTCCGGGAACTCCAGCAGTTTTTCAATGATTCCTTTTTCCTCCGCTGCAGTCAATAAAGTGAGATTGGCTACCGTGGGATTGTTGCAATCGTAGTCGCGCGATAGGGCCTTCGTTTCAATAGAACAAATTCTCGCATGGGCGTTCTGTATATAGTAAACCGGATTTTCCATGGTTGTTTTTAGGGCGAGTTCTAGGTCAAAATTCAAGTGGGAATGGTGACTGCGCATTACCTAGAAGTACCTGAAAACGTCGATTCCGAGAATATCAACCAATTCGTCGATGGTTACGAAATTGGCCTTTCGTTTGGACATTTTCAGCACTTCTCCTTCTTTCAGGAGCGTAACAAACTGGTGGATCAGGACACGAACATGGGAAGTGTCATATCCAATCGCTTTCAAACCAGCCAGAACGTCAGGATATTCGGCGATGTGGTCGGCTCCAAAAATATCGATGATGACATCAAACTTTCGCTCAAATTTGTTGGCATGGTATGCCATATCAGGCAAACGATACGTTGGCTCCCCGGTTGACTTTATAATAACTTTGTCCGTATCGGGTTTCTGGCCGTGGTCATACTCAAAGGTAGAAGTGGCCAGCCAAGTAGCCCCATCCTTCTCATAAACCATTTCTCGTGCACGAAAGGCATCGACAAGCTTTTGTATACTGCCGTCATGATAGAGACTGTCCTCATTGAAGTACACGTCGAAGTGGACGTCAATCTTTTCAAGAACTTTCTTTATATTGCCAAACAAAATGGTTTCGGCAACGGCCGTAAAAGAGGTGTATGGCTCGTTTTCCCATGTTGTACCATGTTCTTCGTGGATGGACGCAGCGATTTCCCTGATATACTCTCCCTCGTAGTGTTTCTCGGGGAAGTCGACTTCTTGACCGAGTAATTCGAGATACCGGAGTCGGACCGATTCCCCCAGGCGCTTCATCTGGAAGCCCGCGTTGTTGAAGTAATACTCGCGCGTGACATCGTAGCCAGCATTTTCAAGAAGTCTGCAGAGGACATCTCCAAGCACCGCCTGCCGGCCATGGCCAAGACTGAGCGGTCCGGTAGGATTGGCGCTCACAAATTCGACGTTGGCCTTTTGCGAAATATTAAGCTTGTGTCTGCCGAAGATAGGATTCAGCAGCATTTGTTTTAGCTGTTCGAAGAGGTAATTTTCACTGTAAAAAAAGTTGATAAAACCAGCACCCGCAACCTCGACTCTTGAAATAATATCAGGATTAAACTCCAAATTCTCGGTAATCCGGTTGGCAAGATCGCGCGGGTTTGTCCGAAGGGTCTTGGCCAGCAACAATGCCAGATTGGTGGACACATTTCCAAACTTCACGTCTTTTGTTCTGGAAAACTGAATTTCATCGGTAAAAGGAATATCCAGTTTTCGGAGAGCCAGTTGAAGGTTTTTATCGAGTTCCGTTTTGATCAAGATTGCACCACCTTTGTTCGAAGACAGGCTTCTATGAACATATCCAGGTTTCCGTTCAAGACTCCATCGGCGTCGCTGGTTTCAACTTCCGTCCGGTGGTCCTTGACC
>JAGQUY010000573.1 GCA_020438245.1 Bacteroidota bacterium | reverse complement strand
GCTGCACTCTCCGACCGATATGTAACCGACCGCTTTCTGCCCGACAAGGCTATTGACCTAATTGACGAAGCCGCAGCAAAACTGCGGATCGAGATCAACTCGGTACCGGAGGAATTGGATGAAATCGAGAGAAGAATCAAGCAACTTGAAATTGAAGAACTGGCCCTCAAAAGGGAAAAGGATGCAGCATCCGCACGCAGGTCTTCGGAACTTAAGACAGAGCTGGCAGAATTCAAAGAGCGTCAAACTGCTATTCGAACCCAATGGAATACGGAAAAAACCGCCATTGGGCAAATACGCAGGTTAAAGGGGGAAATTGAAGCAACCAAGGCGGCTATGGAACAAGCAGAGCGTGCCGGCGATCTCAACAAAGCAGCAGAACTCAAATATGGGACACTCGGCCGCCTTCAACTTGAACTAGAAAAAAACAACGCGCGGCTGAAAACTATACAGGAATCAAACCATCTTCTGAAAGAAGAAGTCTCTGACGAAGAAATAGCCGACATTGTTTCTCGGTGGACCGGTATTCCGGTGTCCAGAATGCTGGAAAGTGAAAAGCAAAAGCTTTTGAATATGGCTGAAAGGCTCAAGATGCGTGTTGTGGGGCAGGACGAAGCGATTCACGCGGTTACCGATGCCGTTCAGCGATCCAGGGCGGGTTTGGCGGACGTGAAACGCCCGATCGGATCTTTCATATTTCTTGGTCCGACCGGAGTGGGAAAAACTGAACTCGCAAAAGCGCTTGCTGAAAACCTATTCGACAATGAAAATGCGGTTGTACGAATCGATATGTCTGAGTACATGGAGCGACATGCCGTTTCCCGACTCATCGGGGCGCCCCCCGGATACATCGGATTTGACCAAGGTGGGCAGCTCACCGAAGCTGTCCGGCGTCGCCCCTATTCTGTAATATTATTCGATGAGATAGAAAAGGCACATCCGGATGTCTTTAACATTCTGTTGCAGGTCTTGGAAGACGGGAGATTGACGGATAACAGCGGTAGAACTGTTAACTTTAGAAACACAATCATCATTATGACATCCAATTTGGGAGCCTCCTATATAATGGAACAATCTCAAGAGTCATCCGGTATTTCGCCAGAGGCCCTATATGAGAAAATTCGTACCGGTGCCCTTAATATACTAAAATCACACGTGCGTCCGGAATTCTTGAATCGCATCGATGAGACTATTGTTTTCCATTCCTTGACGTCAGCTCATCTTCGAGAAATCGTTCAAATACAATTTGGCATTGTATCGGAGGTGGCTGCCAAACAAGGCATCTCAATCCTTCTTCATGAATCAGCTTCCGACTATTTTACTGAGACCGGTTTCGACCCCGTTTTTGGTGCACGTCCGTTGAAACGACTGATTCAGAAATTGATCGTGACTGAATTGTCGAAAGAGATCTTGTCGGGATCCGTTCAGAAGGGAGACGTGGTGGAAGTTCGAGTATCCAAAGGGACGTTAAAGCTGGAAAAGATTTCAAATTTGAAGTCGGTGGCCTAGAGGGCAGTACTTATCTCTGCGTCATCCTTTTCCGTATAGGGGGCAAATGCAAATCGGGGTGTCAGTTTCTCCGCGTTCGAAAGCCCATATTGCCGGTTCAATGTCGTAATCGCCATGTCAAGCTCATCAATAATATCAATCATATTCTCATAGGCCGCTCTTTCGTCGATTTTGATCAATACAATTAAGCGGTATCGTTCTTTGATCGCCTTGCCGGTGCCCGCATCAATATTGCGGGCACTGCGATCGTGAAAAACTTGCTGCAGCGAATGAACGTCTGTTTTGCTTGGAGAATTCAGACCCATATTCCAAAAAACGGTATTCTCCCGATTGACCCTGATCTGCAGAATATTTGATTCCTCCACTCTGACTTGTCGTTGTTGATCGTTTTCTTCGGGTATACTGATCTCCATGGTCTGTGGTCTACGGAACGCAGTCGTTAACATGAAGAATGTCAGCAATAAGAATGCAACGTCGACCATGGGGGTCATGTCGATGCGGACCCCCACCCTCCGCACTCGTCTCCGTCCTTTCGCATGTCTGCGCGATTCGTTTGTACCAACGTCAGCCACTAATCCTCCTTGTTGGTGAGGAAGTTGACTGACGAAATGTTGTTCTTTTGGAGGATATCCATAATCCGGCTGACCATTGCATATTCTGATCGACGATCCGCTTTTACGACAACTCGCATTGCTCCTTCCATTCCACGAATAGCCAGGTTTTCCATTCGGGCTTGGGTAATGAGCTCGGGAAGTTCTCCCAACGTAATTTGTTTGCCAGATCTTTGGGCAAACTCCGGACCGAAAATCTTGGCACGTACTACTTGAGCGTCGACATCCATCCAAAGACTCCCGGTCTTCGTGACGGTAAGGGTAATTACATTGGCGGTCGGCAATTTCAACTGCGAATGAGATATTGGTACGTCGACCGAAACCTCCTCGGGCGGTCTGAACGTTGTAGTTAACATGAAGAATGTCAACAGCAGGAAGGCGACATCTACCATGGCCGTCATATCAAG
>JAGQUY010000572.1 GCA_020438245.1 Bacteroidota bacterium | reverse complement strand
AGTTCGTGGCACTCACCGCACCGACATAGGTTGCCTTATCCGCAAAGGAAGACGGGTCCAGCAGATACAAAAAGTTTTTTGCTTCCGAAAGCCGGGTCACGGTATCGGTGTTTGCTTGGCGTGGGAAAGCCGGGTAGTCGGGTAGGTGATCAAGATCCCGGCGATCGGCAGCGAAGGAGATGAAACCGTACGAAGCACTTGAGTCGTACGAGGCATCGATTTTCGACGGGGTGGAGCAATAATCCGTCACTAGGATGCGGATTCCCTGCGACTGTGCCGTTTGAAGAAACGGCAGGATGGAACCGCGGTCACCGGCGGAGGTCGCCTGATTATCACCGGTATATCCGTAAAAAAGATCTTCGCGCCCAATGCCGTCGATGACGCCCAGATACCCGATGTTCACCGGCGATGCGGGCATGCCGTCCGTTGTGACTAGTTCCTGCCCATTCTGCGGGATGACAATGAAGCCGGGCCTGGCTCTCTTGGCGTACGAACTGATTTCCTGCACAAGCGTGCGCATTTCCTGTTTAAAGTCCAGTGCCGGCAGATCACGCTTGGAAGTGGTCGTGCTGCAACCGAAGAAAAGGAGTTGGAAGGAGACGAGCGCCTTCAGGCTGGTCGCAATTGTGTGTTTCATGTTTCAGAATACAAACAAACCACAGTGAATGCAAAAAAATAGGGAATAGCACGCGTTTCGTTCTCCCGTTTTTCATAGCTTGAGTTGCAGGTTATTTCAAGATATCGATCCAACTCACGTGGTCCAGGTTTTCGAGTAGGCGCTTAATAGTATGACTTTTCAAATCAAGTTGATTTAAATGTTGCTGTGCTGATCCGTCGGTGGTATTACTTATAAAAAGGATTGCTGAGTCATCTGCGCTCCAAGCCATTACCGGTGACAAAATTTCATTGCCCAATACTATTCTTATGGTTGAAGAGTCCTGCATTGTTGCATAATTCATGATGTGAACGGATGTATCATTGATTGAATAATAGGCGAGATAACTGCCGTCTGAGTTCCACGTTGCTGTACGGCCACGGTTAAAGGTGATTTGGGATTCCTGGTTATTTGAAGGGTTAATGGAGTATAAATTAACAGCTCCGATGCTGTCTTTATCGCTGGACTGAAAGATAATTGTTGAACCATCTGGTGACCACTGGGGAAGCCCGTCCGGGTAGTTGTTATTCGTCAATTGGCTGATATTCTTGGATTCTAAATTCATGATGTAGAGCTCCGCATATCCACCGCCTTCACATAAACAAAGTGCAAAAACAATGTTTTTTCCGTCTGGAGACCAGGCCGGAGCATAGCCGGGCAATGGCGAGCCGTCAGATAATTCGGACAATGGCCTCGCATTTTGTCCATCGCTGTCCATGATATATAATGACGGGCCGGATGTTGATGAGTTTTTGTTTGTTGAAAACACGATTTTCTTTCCATTAGGTGACCACCGGGCGTTGAGAGCAGAAAAATTCTTAAACGGCATGAGTTTATAGAGCGCGAGGTTATCATCCATTCGATATGTTTGACCGTCTATGGAAAGCAGAATATTGCCTTTCGGCGAGTTATCATTCTCACAGCTTGAAAAACCAACTAAAATTGCGATGAGATACAGGCTATTTTTGTATTTCATATCTAGTGTCCCATCTTAGGTCTTGTTCGACACGGCCGCGTTGATCATAAGAATATATTTAAGTCAAAATTCCACATACAATTTATGGTTTATATATTGGAAATGACTAAGGAATCTTTGGGAAAGCCCCAAGTTTGAGTTAGGGCAAGGGGAAGGTGCGATCCATTTGAAAATCAGTGAAACAGCGCTCGAACGGCGGCTTGAGTGAGAGATGGTACCAATCTTGATGGTATAAAAGTGTTAATTAGGGTTTACATGTGTAAATTTTATTACTTTTGCATCTTGACAACGGGCACATCCTCCGTTATATTGGACGCGCTTATTGTTCTATCAAGCGATGTGGGTGTTGCGCAGTAAGAATTCTATCGCCAACGACTCCTCAAAATTAAGACGGCACGCGATTATCGTATGCATCGGTGTATCCGTACGTGCTTGGTGCCGGACTGGCGGAATTCGAAGGTGCATTTTGATTTGTGTGAAATGAGATAAAAAAAATAGCGAAAAGCGCGGCAACGGTTTTCCC
>JAGQUY010000571.1 GCA_020438245.1 Bacteroidota bacterium | reverse complement strand
AATTGTCCTTTCAGCACATCGGAATTCTTTTTAAAAGACAAGGAACCCGACGCCTATTGTACCTTTCACAAGGCCGGCGGCACACTTGACTATACCATGATTCCGTCTGTCTTTCACCCATGGATCCGTGAAACAATCGCGTCGTCGCCCGGCGATGGAAATTTTGGAATTACTTATCCCAACCAAGGCCTCCACTTAAAAATAGACCCCCATTTGCGACGGGAATACCAGGTACTGACATTCACCGCACGGGTTCCCCGTCAGGTCGGTACCGTCAACTGGTTCCTGAACGACAAACCATTTGGACGCACCAATGGCACACACCGTCTGGTGTGGCCGATTCAAACAGGCACGTACCGTCTTAAAATTACGGCTGAGCAGCTATCCGATGAAGTTGAGTTCGAGGTCGATCCGTAGATTTACGGTTTGGCACGCTCGTAGTGGATTTGCCATGCGAGATTCCACGTAGCCCCCTGATCGCTCGAGTTTTCCCAGTTCCAATCGAACGATTCTTTGGAGATATTGTACCAAATCATACGTTGATGAATGATCTTGCCGGCTTTGTTCTTGAAATTTCGCGAGAGTATCATTTTTCCGTCAGCAAACTCCCCTACGAAGTCCAGGTAGGCCCCCTGATTGTCGACCCAGGTTTGCTGCCATTTGTCAAGCAGTGGTGAATACACCGATATGCTCATCCCGTCAAAAGAACTGTTCGGATCGGTAAAGCTCTCCTCAAGAACGCATGAACCAAGCTTCTTGGTAATCGTGTTTTTCCCTTTCAGCGTTTTACCTGCCTGATCTTTCCAAGTCAGATTCCATTCGCCCATCCAGAAATCGAACTGGTGTGCCTTTTCAGATTCGCAAGGAGTGGCATTTTGCGCTACAAGAATGGACGGTAGAGCCAAAAGGAATATTATTAGATACTTCATGCGATTCTCCGTTTTTTCCTCTCAATATATGGACAGGGCAGGAAAAAAAAGGGTCAAAAAGGGGTTATTCAGCAGTTTGCTGCATCAACATTTGAATTCGCCAAGGTCCGGTGGGCTGTTTCTTCCAAACCATAAGATATTTCCCCGTCAACATCACCGGGCTTCTGCCTTCCGGATGCAGAGTGCATGTAAACCGGCTCAGCTCGACGGCCATCAAGCCCGACTTCTGGATTTCCATACTGATAATATTCCAATTGTCGACCTTGGACTTCTTCATGATATTCTGAATCTCCTTTTCGATCAGGGTAATCCCCCGAATCGGTTCCGTGAGCGGGCTCACAATGACGCCATCGTCCGCAAACAGGGACGCGAAAAGAAGTGGGTCGCTCTTTTCATACGCCTCAATAAAATGGGCCATCCCTGCCCTCAACGCGATCTTGACTTCGGCCATCGTCGGCTCCTGCGTTGAAGAACCTCCGCATCCAAGAACCAGAAGGCTAAGCAGCCATACAAATCTCTTCATGGTATCCTCGCGAATATCATTGACTATTGCTTTTCGATATGAACAATGCAAGAACCAAAAGGAAAACAAAACGGCGGATACAAAGCCGGGCTTAATTACCATCCAAGAATATATGCAAACATCAAGGGAGCGACAATACTTGCGTCCGATTCAATAATAAATTTGGGAGTATCGACGCCGAGTTTCCCCCACGTAATTTTTTCGTTCGGCACGGCTCCGGAATAGGATCCATAACTGGTCGTGGAGTCGCTGATCTGGCAAAAGTAGCCCCACAACGGAACATCCTCGCGGCGAAGATCCTGATGAAGCATCGGCACAACGCAAATTGGGAAATCGCCGGCAATACCGCCTCCGATCTGAA